>JAZRUQ010000063.1:0-10538 GCA_045652605.1 Erysipelotrichaceae bacterium | reverse complement strand
GATGCCTTGAAAGGGCTGATTTGTCTATGAATGGCATCTTGATTTTGTTTCTGTTGTTTTATTTTTCGTTGAAACTATCCAAATATATAAAGTTCTTTTTATGGATTGCATCAATCTTCTATCTTATATTTAAAAAGAAATATGTATTGATGCTGATTATGTTTGTACTGATTTTCAGGTCGTTGATACAGCCATTTAAGTTGGAGCTTCCAGTGACTGGTATTGTTTCAAAGGTTTATGATTCATCATTTCAGATTCGTACAATCTATGGAACTGTACAATGCATTACAGATCAAGCTGTTTCTTTAGATTGTATTGTTGAGATTGAAGGAATACTTCTTGCGCAGGATGAGCCTTCAGTTTTTGTGCCAGTTTCGTCCGTCTCTGATTTTGCAGTTGTTGCGGATAATGTGAAAACGAAATTACAGTTATGGACACTTCGTTCTTCGCTTTATCATTGGATCATGAGTTTTGATGATTCTTTAACACAGAATTTTCTGAAAAAGTCAATTTTGAGACTGTCTTCATCTGAAGAATTGCTTGTAAATTTGAATTCAATACAAATTGTTATGATGATATCTGGATTGAAAGAGTTATTTCGTAAGTTCATCAATGATAAAAAATGGAGAAAACTGGAATCGATATGGATTTTATTTTTCTGCTTCTTATGGGATCTTCCGTTTGTCTGTTTTCGTTTGTTTTATTTCAAAAAGATGAAATCATATTCCTTAACGAATTATGATGCTTTAGGTTTATTTGGTGTGATCGTTTATCTTTTTTCTGTTTCTTTAGCCTCGTCTTCTTCGTTCTGGTTTGTATTTCTTTTAAGGATAATTGCTGTATCATTTTCTGGAAATCGATGTGTATTGATGTTTTTTATGGGACTGATGCAGTTATGTTTCAATTGCTGTGTTGATGTCTTTGAGCTTGTGATGTTTCGTTTGAATCAGGTGCTATCTATTGTTTCTTTTCTGATTGGGTGGTTGATATTGGTGTTGGATGTGAATGCATTCTGGTGGTTGAAATTGCTTGATGCATTTTACTCATATCTTCCTGCGTTTGAGTTGAGAGGTTCGATATCACTTGTTTCAATTTTCTTTCTGTATTTTATATTTTCTCTGATGAATAAACAGAAACAGCTGTTTTATATTGGTTTCATGACATTATGGATTGCTGTATTGGGTACAAATCCATTTAGTCGCATTGTTTTCTTGAATGTCGGTCAAGGAGATGCGATCCTTATACAATCTCCTTTGTCTTTTAAGACAGTTCTAATTGATACGGGTCCTCCATCTTCCTATGCACAGCTTAAAAAAAGTCTGTATGGTCAATCTGTTTATGAGATTGATTTGCTGGTGCTGACTCATAAGGACAATGATCATAGTGGCAATAAAGATGTTCTAATGCAGGACTTTCAAATCAGACAGATATGGGATAACTCAATGTCTTTTCCTGAAAATGATGAATTTAAATTGAGACAAATTAATGAGTTTAATATGAGTCAAGATGAAAATGAAAACAGTTTAGTTTTGACATCCAGATTGAATGGACTAAATTTATTACTGTGTGCTGATGCAACAAAACAGCAGGAAAGACGCTTTGTTTCACAAATCAATGAAACAATGGATATCTGCAAGATTGGACATCATGGCTCTGATACATCAACATCTTGGAATCTGCTGGATAAAGCAGGGTGTCCTGTTGCGATTATCAGTGCTGGAATAAACAATCGTTATGGTCATCCTCATGATGCTGTTCTTGAACGCTTATCTAAGAATGGTTCCTTTGTATTGAATACTGCAGTGGATGGTGATATTCAGATTACACTGACAAGGTTTTTGCATCTTATTACGACAAGCTCACATGAATCTGTTATAATAATCAAAGAATGAAAGGGTGAGACTTCATGAATTATCTTTTAAGCGGTACAGAAAGCTATCTGATGAAAAAACGCTTGAATGAAATCATCAAAGAATGGGTTAAGGATGATCCAGAGATGTCATTGGTAACCTATGATGCATCAATGAATGATTTTATGATGTCCACTTTGATTGAAGATGCCTCTACCATTCCATTCTTTACAGATCATAAAGTGATTGTGGTGAAGAATTGTCAGTTTTTAAGTACTACAGGCAGTATTAGTGAAGCAGATACCAAAATTCTGGAAAAATATCTGGCAAATCCAAATGAGAGCACTGTACTGGTGTTTATGCTGGAAAAAGATAAGCTGGATGCACGTAAAAAGATTGTCAAAACACTTAAAAAAGTATGTCGTGAATTCAAATGTGACACACTTCAAAGTGATGAATTTACCTCAGTATTAAGACAGCATATCAAATCCAGAAAAATAGATATGGATAAAGATGCATTTGCTGAACTTGAAACACGTCTGGCTGGTTCTCTTGCGCAGATGGAAAGTGAACTGGAAAAGCTTTCTCTATGTGAAAGAAAACTGACAAAAGAAGATATTGAACTTCTTGTCAGTCGTCCTTTGGAAGATAAAGCATTTGATTTGGTCAATGCAGTTATTGCAGGGAAGATGAAATCTGTTTTCCGTATCTGGAGAGACCTTCAGGTTGCTAAAACAGATCCAATTCTGTTGACAACGTTGATTGGTAAACAGTTTCATCTGATATATCAGGTAAAACTGCTTTCAAAAGCAGGTAAAGGGGAAAGTACGATGGCTCAGATTTTATCAGTTCATCCTTATTCCATTAAACTGGCTCATCAGAATTCACGTATGATTTCTGAAAGTTTATTAAAAGAACTGATCAGTGATTGTGCATCACTGGATCAGAAATTCAAATCAGGACTTGTTGATCGTACCTTAGGCTTTGAACATTTCCTGATTCATACAGCAGGGAGAATAAATTCATGCAGACATTAAAAGAACTTTATAAAATCGGTCCTGGGCCATCCAGTTCACATACTTTAGCACCAGCTCGTGCTTGTCGTATGTATCTGGAAAATTATCCTGAAACTGTATCTGTAAAAGTGAACCTTTATGGGTCGCTTTCTTTAACAGGGAAAGGGCATTTTACTGATAAAATCATTATGGATACTTTTGCGCCTAGAAAGTGCGATGTTGATTTTAAACTGGATTGGGAACAGCCTTTTCCTAATGGATTTACAATTGATGGTTATGATTGTGATGAACAGCTGACAGGACACTGGAGTGTATATTCACTTGGTGGCGGCAGTATTTTTGTCGTTGAGCGTCCTGATTTGATTATTCAGCAGCCTTATAAGGAAAAGACAATGAGTGATATCATTGATATCTGCAAGAAGAATCAATGGAATTTTGTGGATTATGTTTTCAACAATGAAGATAAGGAACTTTATGATTATCTCAGCAAGATTTTAACTGCTATGCTGGAGAGTGTAAAACGTGGATTAAATGCTTCTGGTGTTCTGCCAGGTAAGCTTTGTATTGAACGATGTGCCAAAAACATGTATCTCAAATCAAAAAGCATCGAGGATGAACATGAAGAATTCAAAGTACGTCTCATGTCGTATGCTTATGCCGTATCCGAAGAAAATGCTTCCAATGGCGAAGTTGTTACTGCACCAACATTAGGTGCATGCGGGATTCTGGCAGCTTATATGTACATGATGTACTACGATGAAGGCGTATCACGTCGTAAATTGATCAATGCACTTGCTGTTGGTGGATTGTTTGGGAATGTGATTAAGCACAATGCAACGATTTCTGGGGCTGTTGGTGGCTGTCAGGCTGAAATCGGTGCAGCGTGCTGTATGACTGCTGCAGCTGCAGCATACCTGAATGATCTGAATCTCAAGCAGATTGAATATGCGGCAGAAATCGCGATGGAACATCATCTGGGACTTACATGTGATCCGGTAGGCGGTTATGTCATCATTCCTTGCATTGAACGTAATGCAGTAGGTGTTTTACGCGCTGTAGATGCGATGACACTTTCCAAATACATGAGTAAAATCAAAGAAAATGTGGTCAACTTTGATACAGTTGTCCGTACAATGAAATATACAGGTCAGAAACTTCCTCTGGAACTTAAAGAAACGTCATTAGGCGGTCTTGCACAGGAAGTATCCATCAAGGGTGTTGATCATGATTAGGCCCGAAGTTTTAGCACCAGCAGGTTCAATGGAAGCACTGGTGGCTGCAGTCAGCAGTGGTGCTGATGCAGTGTATCTTGGTGGTATCCGATTTGGTGCTCGTGCTTATGCATCCAACTTTAATGAAGAATCCATGATTGAGGCGGTGAAATACTGTCACCTTCGTGATGTAAAAGTTTATGTAACAGTGAACACACTGGTTTATGAGAATGAACTGGATGCTTTGCGTGATTATCTGAAATTTCTGTACAATGCCAATGTTGATGCGGTTATCGTACAGGATTTTGGTGTATTTCAGATTCTGAAAACTGAATTTCCTGATTTTGAAGTGCATTGTTCAACACAGATGCACATTCACAATAAGGCCGGTGTTCAATTCATGAAAAAGATGGGAGCTGCGCGTGTTGTCTTGGCACGTGAAACTCCGATTGAATTGATTTCTGAATGCACAAAAGAAGGCGTTGAAATAGAAGTCTTTGTCCATGGCGCATTGTGTGTCTGCTACAGCGGACAGTGTCTTTTCAGTTCTTTTCATGGAGGACGCAGTGGTAATCGTGGTCAGTGTGCTCAGCCTTGCCGTAAGCCGTATGAGTTATGGAATCTTGATAAAAATCAGAGAATCAAGACAAAAGGAGATTATCTGCTAAGTCCTAAAGATTTATGGACTGTAGATCATGTTGCAGAACTGATCGAAGCAGGTATTTCCAGTTTCAAGATAGAAGGACGCATGAAGCGCCCTGAATATGTTGCGGAAATTGTGCGTGTTTACCGCAAAGCAATTGATGATTATTTTGATAAGAAATATGCTGTTGTATCGGATGAAGATAAACAAAGCATTTTAAAACTGTTTAATCGCAAGATGACAACTGGTCATCTGTTTCAACAGACAGGATACAATTTACTGAATCCAGTACGTCCAAACCATATGGGGATTCCTTTAGGTCGTGTCTTGAAAGTTTCAAAAGGACGTATTCAGATTCAGCTGTCTCATGATTTGAATCAGAATGATGGTGTGCGTATTTTGTCAAAACCTGAAGATATGGGACTTTTGGCAGGTAAAATTGTACAGCATGGACGCCTTGTCAATGCTGCAAAAGCAGGGGACATCATTGAACTTGAGACTACCTTGAAAATCACCTGTCGAAAAGATGATGAGGTTGTTTTGACGACAGATCGTCTTCAGTGTGAAACAATTGAACGACGTATTCAAAATGAACGTCAGTTTCCTGTCAGTCTGTATTTCAATGCAGCTGTTGATCAGCCTGCATGTCTGATGATGAGCGATGGTGTTCATACCGTCTCTGTTTTATCTGAAGAAATCGTACAGCGTGCACAGAAAGCACCGGTCAGTGAAGAAAAAATCAGAACACAGTTATCTAAATTGAATGATTCAATTTATTATATGGAAACTTTTGAGAAGTCTGGTGATGATGAGATTTTCATGAGTTTAAAGACACTTAATCAGATGAGACGTGATGCAGTAGAAGCTTTAAATGAAGCTCGTTTAGTCTTCGTTCGCAAAAAACAGAATTATCCTGATTCTCATTTTAATCAATTCAAATCTGTTTCAGGATTATTCTATGAAATTAATCTGGATCATCAGAAAGAAGCATTGCATGAATCTGATCAGATTTTTTCAACTCAAATCAAAAGTGATGGAATCCATACAAAAGGATACCGTGTTGATGAAAAGTCAGCTTTGCTTACTGGTGATGTCATCATGCATACTCAAATCGGCTCTCTTAATCAGTTTAAGGACAATCAGATCTGGATTGCAGATGCCAGTTTGAATGTGACGAATAGTTATGCCATTGAATTTTTGCTGCAGCAGGGGATAGATGGCTGTGTTGCGTCTTTAGAAGCAGATGACAGTGCAATTGAAGCGATGTGCGAGGCGTTTGAACAAAGACATGGATTTATACCTCAGATTGGAAAAGTGGTCTATGGGCGCAGAGAACTTATGATTATGAAGGCATGCCTCATCAATGCTGCTCTTGGTAACGGGATGAAAACCAATTGTGCTTTATGCAAAACAAGTCAATATGCTCTGGTTTCTGAAAAAGGTTTGGTCTATCCAATGTCTCAGGATGGTCAATGTCATCCAATTGTATATGAATCCGAACTATTGAAAGATACTGAAAAGAGTGATAAAATTTGTTTCAGTATAGTACGTTTCACAAATGAAACAGCTAAAGAATGTAAGGAGATAAAGAAGTATTATGAAAAGTTTTTTAGATGAATTCAAAAAGTTTGCGCTTAGAGGCAATGTAATTGATATGGCAATTGGGGTTGTCATTGGTTCTGCATTTTCTAAAATCACAACGTCATTAGTGAATGATCTGATTATGCCTTTCTTTGCCATGATGTGCGGCAATGTGAATTTCACAGAACTGAAAGTCATTCTTAAAGAAACACTGGATGCTGAAGGCAACATCGTATCTCAGGTCACATTGAACTATGGTCAGTTCATTCAGAACATTGTTGACTTTGTGTTGATTGCGCTCTGTCTTTTCCTGGTTGTAAAATTCATGAATTCATTGAAAAAGAAGGAAGAAGCTGCTCCTGCACCAGCACCAGCACCTGTTAAATCAGATGAAACAGTTCTTCTGGAAGAAATCAGAGATCTGCTCAAGAACAAATAAAAGTAACGGAAAAAGCCATAAAATGGCTTTTTTTATCTATTCGAAAGAAGCATTCTTTGGTATAATGTTTTAATGCAGGAATAGGAGTGAATTTATGTTTTTGAAACGAATCGAAATGCAAGGTTTCAAATCATTTGCAGACAAAGTTGTCATTCACTTTGACCAGAATGTAACCGGTGTTGTAGGACCAAACGGCTGTGGTAAAAGTAACATTACTGATGCTGTACGCTGGGTTTTAGGGGAGCAATCCGTTAAAAACATGCGAGGCAATACGATGACGGATGTCATTTTTGCCGGTAGTGCTGACAGAAGACCTGTTGGCATGGCAGAAGTAACTCTGGTTTTTGACAACTCAATGCATCATTTGCATACTGAAAACGATGAAGTTGAAATCACTCGACGTTTGTATCGAAGCAATTCCCAAGGGGATTACTTCATCAATCGTGTCCCATGCAGACTGAAGGATATTGTTGATCTGATTTTGGATACGGGTCTGGGTAAAGATTCATTGTCCATGATCTCACAGGGGAACATCAGTTCTTTTGCGGAAGCGAAACCAATTGACCGCAGAGGGATTTTTGAAGAAGCTGCTGGTGTCAGCAAATATAAGAAAAGAAAAATTGAATCTTTGTCAAAACTGGAAAGAACCAAAGATAATCTGGATCGTACCAATGATATTTTAAGTGAACTTGAACGTCAGGTTACACCTCTTAAACGTCAGGCTCAGAAAGCTCAAATCTACCGTGAAAAGAAAGCACGTCTTGAAAAGATTGAAATTGCAGTTCTGGTAGAAGATATTTCAAATCTGAAGAAAAACATTGAAGACACAGACAAAACGTTGTTTGATCTGGATACAGATACAACAATGCGTCAGATGAGTGTCCATGTTCATGAAACTCAGAATGAAGAAAACCGCAGAGAGCTTCGTCAGAAAGATGAACGCATCAATTATCTCCAGGATGAACTGATGAAAGTGGTTGCTGAAATTCAGATTCTTGAAACACGTAAAATTGAAATTGATGAAAAGCGCAAGTATGCCATTGAAATGGGATCATCAGAAGAAAAGCTGAAAGAGTTAAGCATTTCTGTGGAAGAAGCGCGCCTTGAATATGAAGACAGACTTAATCGTCAGCATCAGTACAAAGCTGAAATTGATCTGGCTACAACGAAACTGACTCAGATTGCATTGAAGATTGCAGAAGCTTCCAGTACAGCTGATAAGGAAAGACAGCTGCTGCAGCGCTATACAAACCGCAAAGATGTTCTGGAAAATATCATTCGAGCGCCATTTACTTCACAGGCTGGAGTTAAGTCCATTATGGACAACAAAGCTTCATTGAAAGGTGTTATGGGTGTTGTTGGGCAGAATCTGAAAGCTCATGATGGCTATGAAGAAGCTGTATCGGTTGCTTTAGGCGGCTCAATGATGAACATTGTCACCAAGGATGAAGCTGCAGCTCGTAATGCCATTGCCTTTTTGAAACGCAATCAAAGCGGACGAGCAACCTTCTTGCCGTGCAATGTGTTAAAAGTACGTGAATTATCCAATCAGCAGAAACTGATCTGTGAGAATGCAGCAGGCTATCTGGGTGTTGCTTCTGACTTTGTTTCTTGTGATAAAACTTTTGAGATTGTGAATCTTTCGCTGCTTCAAAACGTAGTTGTAACAGATACGCTTGAACATGGAAATGAATTGGCAACTTTGCTGAATCATTCATTGAAGATTGTTACACTTGAAGGTGATGTCATTCATAAAGGCGGGTCAATGACTGGTGGTAAAGTGAAGAATTCAACATCACTTGTCACTGCTGAAAAAGAATTCAATCAGATGAAACAGAATATTGTTTCACAGTCTGCAGCTGTCAGCGTTGCGGATAAGGCACTGAATGATTTGAATCGTGAACGTGCTGCAACAGAACAGACATTGATGAACAAGCGCATTCAGCAGGCACAGCTGGAACCGGTTGTGGATGCAAAACGCGCGAAATATGAACGTCTGAAAAACGATATGGAAATGCTGGGACCTGCTGATGCACAGGAAAGTGCTGAAGGTACATTTGCAGATCAGCTCATTGTACAGCTGAATGCTGCTTATGGAAAACGTGATGAAGTCACAGCGTCCATCAAAACCACAAGAGAAGAACGTATCAAACTCTCTGCTGATTCTGAACGCAAAGAACAGCAGCTCAGACAGTTAAGAAGAGAACTTGAACGTGCTACAGAATCCAAACGTTTAATTGAACTGGACCGTGCTAAACTCAGCACTAAAATGGAAACTGTTCTTGAACGTCTTGCTTCTGAATATCAGTTGACTTACGAGTATGCATTGACTCAGGTCAACGAAGAAAAGATTGAAAATGCCCGTGATGAGGTTCAGGCTCTGCGTCGTGAAATTGAAGCACTGGGCAATGTCAACATGAATGCTCCAGAAGAATATTCTGAAGTCAATGAACGTTATGAATTCATGAAGAAACAGATGGATGATCTGATCGCAAGTCGAAACAAGATTCTGTCTGCCATTGATGAAATGGATGATGTCATGAAGAAACAGTTCAAGGAAATGTTTGACAAAATCAATGCAGAATTGAACGATACATTCAGAACACTGTTTGGCGGAGGAAAAGCCAGATTGATTCTGGAAGATCCAAACGATATTCTTAACACTGGAATTGATATTGATGTTCAGCCACCTGGAAAGCAGGTACAGAACATTCGTCTGTTCTCAGGGGGAGAAAAGAGTCTGATTGCGATCTGTGTACTGTTCTCAATTTTAAAAGTACGTCCTGTGCCGCTGTGCATCTTTGATGAAGTTGAAGCAGCACTTGACCAGGGTAATGTTGAAAGATTTGCCCGTTATCTCAAGACTTTCAGTGATCAGACACAGTTTATCGTTGTGACACATCGTCCAGGTACAATGGAACAATGTGATGTTCTGTATGGTGTGACTATGCAGAAACAGGGTGTATCACAGATGCTGAAAGTTGAATTAAGTGATGCCAAGGATCTGGCCGATGAAAGTGAGGGAGCTGCTGCATGAGTTTCTTAAGCAAATTAAAAGAAAAATTCAGCCGTAAGGAAGACAGTGGTCAATACCTTTCAGGCTTTAAGAAAACTAAAACATCCTTTACAGAAAAACTTGCACGTTTTGCCTTCGGATTTAAGGGTGTAACCGATGAATTTCTGGAAGAATTGATGGTTGTGCTTCTTGAAAGCGACGTTGGCATTGAAACTGCAGACACAATCTGTGAAAATCTTGCCAAGAAGATGAAAAAGACATCCAATCCTACATTTGATGATACGATTGATGGTCTGATGGAAGTGATGCATGAACTGTACAACGAAAAAACAGATCCTGAAATTGCATTGAATGCAAATGGAACAACTGTGATTCTTCTGGTTGGTGTCAATGGAAGCGGTAAAACTACATCGTGTGCTAAACTGGCAAAGAAATACAAAGAAGAAGGAAAGAAAGTCGGAGTCGTTGCAGCAGACACATTCAGAGCTGGTGCAATTGATCAGCTGAAGACATGGGCTGAACGACTGGATGTACCATGTGTTGCAGGCAAAGAAGGGGCAGACCCAAGCAGTGTGCTTGTGGAAGGATGCCGTTATGCCAAAGAACACAATCTGGATATCTTGTTGTGTGATACAGCAGGCCGTCTTCAAAACAAAGTCAATCTGATGAAAGAACTTGCAAAAATGAGAAGAGTTGTGGGAAAAGAAATCGATCATGCTCCACATCATGTATGGCTGGTTCTTGATTCTACGACTGGACAAAATGGTATTTCTCAGGCTAAA
>JAZRUQ010000062.1:0-4867 GCA_045652605.1 Erysipelotrichaceae bacterium | reverse complement strand
AACATGTTTTGGTAAAGTGGTGACACAGACTGCCTACATCGCAAAAGAATTGGCGATGGTTGAATGGGATTTGGACAGCCACGAAATCACGGCAGAACTGTTAAAGGCAGATCAGCCCATTGATGAGAATCTGATGGCTACGTTTGCGCCAAAAGAAGAGCGTACACAGCAGTGGCTGGATAAGCCATTGGGGGTTGTCAAGGATGGCGATCTGCTTGTGCATGATCTGTTTCAGGCACGAGTTCACAAACATCCGCTTGTTTCCTTTTTGAATCAGGTCCAGCTGTCTGTCAGCGGTGCTCAGTTGTCCGCTAACGCACTGTTTAATGACGCAAAAGGATTCAGACATGAAATCACCATGCGTGATCTGGTCAGTACCTATGTTTATCCAAATTCTTTGATGGTATTGAAAATGACAGGTTCGATTTTAAAGCGCTACATTGAAAAGTGTGCGGAGTATTTTGATATTCAGAATGGTGAACTTTGCGTTGCGCATCGTTATCAGTGGCCAAAACCTCAGCATTACAACTATGATATGGTTGAAGGTGTGGATTATGTACTGGATATCCGAAAACCTGAGGGACAGCGTCTAGTATCACTGACATATCAGGGCAAAGAAGTTGAAGATACAGATGAATTCACGATGGTTGTCTCCAATTATCGTGGTGGCGGAGGCGGTAACTTCGACATGGTTAAAAAGTGTGAAGTCATCAAGACCATTCAGGATGATATGGTCAGCTGTATGGCGGCTTATCTCAAGGAAAATCCTGAACTAGTCGTAAATCATCGCGAAAATATTAAAATTATCTACTAACGAAATGGAAGCTGATATTCAGCTTCCATTTTTGTTATTTACATTTGTTTTATTTCCTGAATGAGTTGTTTTACCAAGACACAAGTGATGATGGCACTGAGCCAGTCACATGCTGGCTGTACCATGGCAAATCCTGTTTCATTCAACAAGCGTGGCAGAATCACGACAAGCGGAGAATAGATAATTCCTTGTTTTAAGACAGAAGTAACAAAGGAAACCCTGCTTTTTCCCATAGATTGGAAGCTTGCGGCAAAAATCTGATAAATTCCAATTACAGGCATTCCGACAGCATACCATTTCAGAATTTTAGTCCCGTCAGCAATCAAAGCAGCATCCGATGTGAAAATACGCATGAGAAGATGAGGAGCACCATAGAATACCAATCCGACAGCGCATCCATACAGAACTGTAAACAGGATGGTCTGTTTCATGGCACTCATAAGTCTCTGTTTGTTTCTTGCCCCATAATTGTAGGAGGCAAATGGCTGATATCCCTGCGCAATTCCAAAGACAACGAAGGTGGCAGCCTGTTCTGCTTTGCGGGCAAGTCCTGAAGCAGCAATGTAGTCTGTGCCAAACAGACCTGCAGATTTCGCAAACAGACCGTAAGATAAACTAGGAAGACCATTTCTGAAAAAGACTGCTGATCCAACTGCAGTGATCTCCTTTGTGCTTTCAAAATTTAATCTGAGTTTTTTCCAATCGATACTCAATACAGATTTTTGAGTCAGTAATCGAGTTAAAAGAATTGCTGCAGATATTCCCTGTGCAATGACAGTTGCTACTGCGACACCACGGACTTTCATTCCTAGACCGAAATCAAACATGAAAATCGGATTTAAAATGCTGTTGATGGCAACTTCCAGAAAAACGGTTTTCATTGGAAACTGAACTTCGCCACTGCTTCTTAAAAGATGAGTGCATACCTGTTTGAATATGACAAAGACTGAACCCATTGTTAATATGGATAAGTACTGATATGCGTGTTCGACAACTGTAGAATCATCTGTAAATGTACGAATGACAGGTCTTAATCCAGTAATGGTAAAAATAACCGCAATCACACTTAAGAAACAGGCTAGAATCAAAGTAGTTGATACTGATTCTTTGACCTTTTCATTCTGACCTGCTCCCATCTGTCTACCTATGCAGCTTTCTGCTCCAGCTCCAAGACCCTCTCCTAATGCATAAATCAGAACTGTGATTGGTAAGGCTACTGTTGTAGCAGCAATCATAGTGTTGTCTTTTAATTGACTGATAAAATATGTATCAATCATATTGTGGATGGTTGTCACAAGACTCGTTAAAATAGAAGGGACTGCCAATGCAATTAAAGCTGAAGTAACAGGTTGTTCACTTAAAATGTACTGTTTATTCTCTTTCTTCATGATGCCTTCTATTCATCTGCTTAAAAATATTGATTGAATATTGTACTTCTCTTATTGCTTTTATCATACTGCTGCCCTACTGATTTAATTTAATCACATTTGTTTTCAAAAGAAAACTGTTACGAAAACTTTGTAGAAAAAAGAAAAGGAAGCTGTTTTGGCAGCTTCCTTCTGATTAAATCCAACCGAATGATTTAGACAATGTAATGAAGATAAAGATAGTAATGATGGAAAACAGTGTTCCCAATGTGATGATTTCACCAGCCAATTCATAATCAGCTTCATAGTTGCGTGCCATTGCATAGCTTGATACTGCATTTGGTGTTGCAAAGACAGCAATCAAAATTGCCATTTCCAGCTGATTGAAACCAAGCAGCGCAGAAACTGTAATCATCACAGCAGGGATGATGACAATCTTACCCAAGACAGACATTGCAGAGAATTTCACATTCTTCAAAAGATTTCCGAACTTGAGATCTCCACCCAGAATCAGAAATGCGAATGGTGTTGCAGTGGATTTGATGTTGTTTAATGTTGTATCCAGCATTGTAGGGATTTCAAAACCGATTGTATTTCTTACCAGAGAAAACAGAAGGCCTGAAATACCACCGATAATCAATGGATTCTTGACAATGCCAATCAATGCCGCTTTCAGGTTCTTGTCTTTGGATTCAGAGAAGACATACAGTGAAATGACAGAAAGCATATTGATGACTGGAACATAGAAAGATGCAACAACAGCAGCCAGAGTTGAACCTGCAGTACCACCGATGCTCAGTCCCAGTGGAACACCAAACAGCAGGAAGTTGGAACGGAATGTTCCCTGAATCATAACCCCTTTACGCTTGTTGTCCTTAACAAACAAAGGCACAATCACAAACAGTGCACCGCAGAGAACACATGCGCACATACAGACATAAAGAATCAGTTTTCCATTGAAAACTTCAAAGATATTTGCGCTTGCAACGTTGTAGAACAAAAGCACTGGCAGCAGACATTTGAAGCACACGTTGTTGGCAACTTTAAGAAAATGTTCATCCCATAATTTAACACGAGTCAGTACATATCCAAGTACAATCAGCAGGAAAATAGGGACGACAACATTGCATGAAAACAATAAATCGTTGATCATAAAAACCTCCAAGAATTTTAAATCCGACTTATTATAGCATAAACCAAAGTTTTGTGAAGAAAAAAATACCTTTCTTATTAAGAAAGGTATTACGTGTTATGGCACCCCCTGCGGGAATCGAACCCACAACTAGCCCTTAGGAGGGGCTTGTTATATCCATTTAACTAAGAGGGCAGAAATCTGCCCTCTTATTATACATCAGTTTTCAGGAAATTCTATAATTTGTTGAAACCTTCAAATGGTCTCTTTTCTGCATCTTTGGCTAAAACGAAGGCTTCAGTGAGCTGTTTCATCAAATCAGCACTGATGTTGATGCCATCTTTCATCAATGTAGCTTTCTGCATTACAAGCCAGTCTGCACAGATCAGTGCACACAAATGTCCCATTTCATCTTCATATTCAAGATGAATGGATGCAGTTTCAGTTTTTTCTACATTGAAATAGAAAATACCAGAGTAAAGTTCATCGTTTTCCTTGTCAAAACCTTCTGCAGACAAACACATCTGTACGGTTGAATTTATTTCAGGATTGAACTTTGGATGCAGATATACAAATGGATAATACTGCACCAGAAAGCGTGAGAAGTGACCGTAGGTCAGATTCAATGTTTCTGGTCCTGAAAGTTCAATGAATTCTTTCTGTGGTTCAGACTCAGCTGCTGCAGATTCTGCAACAACAGGTTCTTCAGCAGTTTCAGGCTCTTTCTGTACTTCTTCTACCTTTTCTTCTACAGTCTCCTCTTCAAACAAGTGTTTCAGTTCTCTGAGTTTTCTGCGATAATGTCGAGCAGATTTGCTGAACATCAGAATCAGCATCAGAAACAGGCTTGATCCAAAGAAAATCATCTGCACCAGATAGAATTCTGATGGTGTTTTTTCATATAAGAGATATGTCATTGGAAGGCTTGCGGTCATCGCTAATGCATACAGCCAGATAAACAGACGTTTACCGCTTAAAATCAGCAGCACACACAATGACTGCAGTCCTAAATGAATCAGAGCTTCCTGCAGGAGTGTTCCTGTTTTCATAAACATATAAGCCTGCATTGCTCCAATCAGCAGCAGTGCCAGAACAACAATCAGCTTTGTCCAGATTCTTCCTTTTCTAAATGATGAATCTGTTTTCTTTAATCTTTTGATTTTATCTTTTCGTTTCATAAAACAACCTCATCTGAAATTATCATATCATGACTGAACGATAAATTAAATCCTTGACTTGTATTTGGAGCCTATGTAAGCTTTTGATTCTTTCATACGCTAAAGTGAAAGGAGGAATGAACATGGCTTATACAATTAACTTTGGATCTTCTGGACTGGATGTAAAAAAGGCTCAGTATTATTTGAATCAGGTGCTTTATACACCAGGGACACAGCCATTAGTGGAAGATGGCGTGTTTGGTCAGAAGACTCAGTTTGCGGTTGTGGTTTTTCAGTATCTGAACAGTCTACCAATTGATGGCGTATTAGGGGCAAGGTCATGGGATGTTCTGATTCAGAAATTTATGAAACTGGATACTCCAAATCCTGAGGTTAA
>JAZRUQ010000061.1:0-1998 GCA_045652605.1 Erysipelotrichaceae bacterium | reverse complement strand
ACAGAACTGATTCTACGCAAAGATCCTGATACTGTGTATCAAAAATCTTGTGGAATGATCCTGATGAAATTTCATATTCTCGGTCTAAAACTGCAGCAATGCGAGGTTCTTTGCGCATATTGACCTCAACTAATCAAGCACAACAGATGCAGCTGCTGTGCCTGCACGCTCATGTTTTGCCTCAATAACAATTTCAGTACCTGCTGGAGCCTGAATCAGCCATTCTGCCTTTTTCATGATGGCAGGCATTGTTCCTGTGGATATCAAACCATAGAACGTGTAATCTGAACGGATGCTTGCAAAACCTTCCAGATCGCCAATCTTCTGAGTTTCATTGCCCATCAGGCAAACTGCATTTTTCAAAGTTACCTGAACTGGTGTGTCCAGTTTCAGTTTCTTAGCATTTTGTGAACCATACGTAGGAAGATAACCCTGATTTTCAATCACTGCTTCCACTTTGTAGCAGTTCTCAGAAATTTTTTCTGTCTTCAATGATGCTACATTCAGCTGAGGCAACACTTTCGCATAACGCAACATGAACTGTGTCGTCTTTTCACATTCCTGTTTCAATAAATGCTTTGGAGGATTCTGCAGGACAAATTTTGGATTAAATCCACCAATTTCTCCCTCACCCAGCTGCGGATGCACAAAAGAAGTAAATTCCTTATAAGCTTCAGGTGTGTTCTCTTTCGCCCATTCAACCACTTTCAGATAGGTATCCAGTTTGTCTTCATCACTTTCAATACCCTGTTTTGACCAGTCAATTTTCTTTCCGATTCTTTCTTTGAGATTCCAAAGTTCAATCGTATAAGCAAAAATCCCCTGGTTTTCATAGCACCAGTCATCAAAAGCACCACTGGAATAATTCTCCTGGTCCACCATGAAATGATCAAAAATATTGATGACTTCATAGCCCATTTCCTGTGTTCCCATCTTGCCGATTTCTTTGTAAACCTTCATATCGAATGGATTGCCACTCTTCTCAGGTTTAGTTCCTGGCGGATACAGAATCACACCACCACTTGTATGATGTGTTGCAACACAGCTGATATTTGGATGAGCCTGCACAAAATCAACTACAGCCTTAGTTTCAGGATTGCTTAACGGATAAGCACCTGCCCCTGGCTGTCTGACTTCATGGAACCATCCATATGGATAATTTCGATTAAAGTCCAGACCCCACTTTGGTTTCTGTACCTTGAAATCAAATCCATTGTAGTTTTCAATCACACCTTCAGCATAAACACTGTAGAATTCTCCAGTCTTTTCATCCGGCATTCTTCTTCTCATAAAGGAGTCTGTCTTCACCCATGCACCATGAGGATCTTTAAAACGCATCATGCGAAGTACACCATCATTGTCCATATCTTCCTGTGTCAAGCCTTCATTTTCTGCAAGGTAGTTACGGTTGACAGAACGCAGTGAATACGCTGTTTTCAAATAAGTTTCTGCCCCATCCGGTGAAATACGCGGAATGACATAGACTGTATTTTCATCCAGCAATGTTGTAACCCCTGCATCATGCCCATACATTGTGCACAGTACATCAATAGTATGCAGTGCCGCCATGGAGCCTGTTACTTCACCTGCATGGGTATTCCCATCAATATAGAATGCAGGCTTATCCAGCGGTGCTCCTGTTGCCTTGTTTGTCAGTTCTACCGCCCACACTTCACGATTTTCACATGTTGTGCAGATTGAAGAATAGGACATGATATGAGGATATGCTTCGCTTAAGTTCTTCAGCATTTCACTCATTTCAGCATAGTCATAATAGTGATCAAAATTCGTCATGGTTTTCATGAGGAATCCCTCCTTAATACAGTACTTTACTTAAGAATTCAATTGTACGTGGGTTCTTTGGATGGTCAAAGACTTCTTCAGGTGTACCCTGTTCCTGAATAATTCCTTCATCCATAAAGATAACACGGTCTGATACCTGCTTCGCAAAACCCATTTCGTGCGTTACGATAACACAAGTCATGCCATCATCAGCCA
>JAZRUQ010000060.1:0-1884 GCA_045652605.1 Erysipelotrichaceae bacterium | reverse complement strand
TGTTCTCATTTGTAGATAAACTGATTTCATCACTGGCTACATCAGTTGTATCTTTGGCTGTTGCGGCAATCGGTTATACAACAACACTGCCTCAGATTGGGGAAGCTGTTACTCCACAGCTGGTTTGGATTTACATCATTCTGGCGATTGGTCTGCCTCTGTTTGGCCTGATCTGCAACGTTGTTGCGATGAAGTTCTATCCACTGGATAAGGAAAAGATGGAAGAAATCCAGCTGGCTATTGCAGATATCAAGAAAGCTGCAGAATAAAAACAATTTCATGCATCTGTAGTTTGTCATAAGATGAAAAACATGAGATGCTTAATAAGATGAAAAAAGGAGAAAACTATGAGACAAGTATTGGAATTCAACACTAGATGGGCTTTTTCAAAAGAAGCTGAAACTCGTCCAGAAACAATGCCAAACAAATGGGTGTGGGTAAATCTGCCTCACACTTGGAACAACATTGATGGAATCGATGGTGGAAATGATTACTATCGTGGAACTTGCTGGTACGCAAATGAAGTTGACAAGACAGAATGGCTGCCAAAGGCAGATGAATATTATCTGGAATTCAGAGGTGCTAACTCTAGTGCTGATGTATATGTCAATGGTGTTCATCTGGGGCATCATGATGGCGGATATTCAACATGGCGTGTAAATGTTACTGAACAGTTCAATGCAGCTGAAAAGCCACTGGTTACTGTTGCAGTGGATAACGCTCCAAATCGTGAAGTATATCCACAGATGGCAGACTTCACATTCTATGGCGGTCTGTATCGTGATGTATATGTTGTATGTGTCAATCACAGCCACTTTGATCTGGACTATTATGGAGCTCCTGGTATTGCAGTTACTCCAAAAGTGAATGGTAAGAATGCAGATGTGACTGTTGAAGTCTATACAACAAACGCAAAAGAAAATCAGACATTGACATATAAGCTGAAAGCAAAGTGCGGATGTGTTGTTGCAGAAAAGACTGTTCCTGCATCAGAAACAAAAGTGACATTTGAAGTTGAAAACGTTCATCTGTGGCACGGACGCAAAGATCCTTATCTGTACACTGCTGAAGTTACATTGAATGAAAATAATGAAGTTCTGGATAATGTCAGCACAAGATTTGGTGTTCGTACTTATGAAATTCATCCTGAAAATGGATTTATCCTCAATGGTGAAGAATATCCATTAAGAGGTGTATCACGTCATCAGGACAGATGGGGCAAAGGAAATGCACTGAGCAAAGAAGATCACAAAGAAGACATGGATCTGATTGCGGAAGTTGGATGCACAACAATTCGTCTGGCTCATTATCAGCATGATCAGTATTTCTATGATCTGTGTGATGAATACGGTATGGTTATCTGGGCTGAAATTCCTTATATTTCTGACCATATGCCAACAGGCAGAGCCAATACAATTTCTCAGATGAAGGAACTGGTTTACCAGAACTACAACCATCCATCAATCGTGGTATGGGGGCTTTCAAATGAAATTTCAATGAAGGGCTCTAGTGAAGATCTGCTGGAAAATCACCGCATTCTGAATGACATGTGTCATGAAATGGACCCTACTCGTTTAACAACAATCGCATGTGTATCGATGTGCAAGATGGAAGACCCATATGTACAGATTCCAGATGTAGTATCATACAATCACTATTTTGGATGGTATGGTGGAGATACATCCATGAATGGTCCTTGGTTTGACAAGTTCCACAAGATGTTCCCTAACATTCCTATTGGATGTTCAGAATATGGCTGTGAAGCACTGAACTGGCATACTTCAAATCCTGCACAGGGTGACTACACTGAAGAATATCAGTCTTACTATCATGAAGAACTGATCAAGCAGCTGTTCAGCAGAAAGTATCTGTGGGCAACTCATG
>JAZRUQ010000059.1:0-10119 GCA_045652605.1 Erysipelotrichaceae bacterium | reverse complement strand
AAAACATCTTCTGTCAAATCAGCCCAGCGAAGCGTTGCTTCCTCATCCTTGACAAGATCATCATAATATTCTGCAAGATCATGATAAATCATACATTCACCTCAACACGTGGAAGATCATTCCACAATCTCTCTAAACAGACCATATCTCTTTCTTCTGAAACAAAGATATGAACCACCACATCAAAACAATCCAGCAAAATCCAGCGGCTTAAAGAATTCCCTTCCTTTGCACGAATGGAATAACCATGTTTCTCAACCTCTTCTTCAACATACATTAAAATAGCATGAGCCAGTCTCTGATTGGAAACAGAAGCAATCACACAATAATCAAAAAGCGGACTGACACCTGTAAAATCAAGCACCTCAAGATCATATCCATGATGCTTATCCAGCGTATCTACAATCACACTCAAAAGTTCACTCATCAGCTGCCGCCTTTCTTTTTCGATAATTTTTTTGAATCAACATCATCGACGCATCAAGATCAACCTTAGCCAATTCAATCTCTTCTGTTATATCATGATGACGTTTTGGATTGGATTTATCCGCAATATAAATAATCTTATCCAGCGCTTTTCTTCCATCACCTAATACATGATGATAAACAGCTGATAGAATTTCATCATCATAGATTCCCATTTCTTTCAATTTTCTATAACCCAGCCAGCCATGCCATACTGGTTCTGCATAACTCATCAGAGAAGGAAAACAGATTTCCATACAGCGTTTCATGTATGCCTTATCCATTTCCTTGCAGACATCATGCATCATTGCGGCAACATATGCCTTCGTTTGATCCACATGATGATACTTGGCCAGTTCAACCGCCACTTCAGCTACTGCCAGAGAATGTTCATAACGATACTGTGACACGTGGTGAGCACAAATCTGATCAAAATACAAACCATTTTCCAGAACAACACGAAGTACGGATTTCGGAAGATACTCAAAATGTCCCTGACGAACCAATGTACTGGATGCAGGATGTTCAAATCCTGAAATCCAGATTAAATCATCTTTCTTATCCGCTGAACCATTTCTTTCAAATACAAGAAAACGAATCAAAGATTTGAGCTCATCAATATCTTTCCACTTGTGAAGCTGTTCAGCCTGATCTTCACCAATAATCCATGAAAATTCAAATTCAGGATAAAGCTTCATTAATGCTTTGACTGTATTGATTGTATAGGATGGATATGGAAGTTCATTTTCAAGTGTGCATAGTTTCATTTTACGGTATGGTGCAGTTGCGGCTTTGATCATTTCTGCACGCACATCAAAATCACTGACACTTCTTTCTTTCAGCGGATTCTTTGCCGCAGGCATAAACCACACTTCATCTGCCAGTTTCTTTTTAAGTACTGTTTTTGCCATCATCAGATGTCCCTGATGAATCGGATCAAAGCTGCCGCCCAATACAGCTACTCTCATGGAAGTACAATAACCTTTTTCTTGCTTGGACGATACAGCAGAATCACACGTCCTACAATCTGAACGATTTCTGCACGAGTATGTCCAGCAATATCCAAAGCCACTTCACGCACTGGCTGAGGACATGTTTTCAAAACACTCACTTTCAAAAGCTCATGAGCTTCCAGTGAATCTGAAATTGTTGAATACAGGTTGTATGTACAACCTTCTTTCCCTACCTGAAACAGCGCTCTTTCAGTATTTGCCATTGAGCGCAGAAAACTTTTCTGTTTACCTGTCAACATTTAAATCATCGCCTTTCTATCTGCGGTATGAGTCATTTTAGGTACCCATACCGATACTTTTTTCACATCACCACTGACGCAGACCCAACCGAGTCCAGCAATGGCAACATCCATTTTCTTTCCTTTCATTGCGAAAGTTCTTTTTTTCATATGTCCAAAATCAGTTTGAACAGTTGGTTTCAACAGTCCCCCCTGATGACGTTTCCACAGTTCATCTGCATTTTTCAATGCACCACGGTGAATATTCAATTCATTGCTGCAATAGAAGACAACAGAAGCCTGTTTCTCACACTCTACATCAACACGGCACAAACCACCAAGGGCAAAACTCTGATCTTCATAAATCTGATAGACACTTGGACGAATTGGCTTCTGAGGCACAATATGCTTCAAATCTTTTTCATCTGCTTCAATCAACAAGCTGCCTTCATTTTTTAAACCGGGTGCATCATAAATCATGAAATCTTCAAATTTCAACGCATTCAATTCAAGCGTAGTTCCTGGATATCTTGAAACCGTTAAAATATTCTGACCAAACAGTGAATTAATCAAAGTCGACTTACCTGCATTGGCCTTACCCATAATAATGACATCTTTTCCTTTACGGCATGATCTGATCATACTAAGAATCTGTTCTGCCTGCTGGTACTGCTCAAGCCCTGTTGTTACAAGTCCGACACAGCGAACACCTTCTTCTTTCAATCGACTCTTCAGGAAACGTTCAAACTTGTCCTGAGCCAATGTTGTCGGGAGCAGATCTCTTTTTGTCGCCACAATCATGACATCCTGACCATAGAAGTGACGATTCAAATTGTTCAGCAAGGAAGATTCAAAATCAAAACAATCCACAACCCACACAATCAAAGCATTCATGGATGAAACCTGCTTCATCAGCTTTTCTTCATCTACACCTTGCACTTTAGAGAGTGAATGCGCTCCATAATGAGTTAAACGGAAACATCTTTGGCAATAGTCTGCCTCTTTTTTAGGAGAGTAACCCAGCAGCTGAGGATCATCAAACTGCATCAAAGTTCCGCATCCCTTACAATATTTCTCCATAATATTCTCCTTTTATCAATTTCCCCTGCTTTTCAAACACAAAATAAATCATATTTTCTACAATTCGAGTAATTTTTGTATAAATGATATCTTTTGTATACAAAGGAGATGTCAGTACTGTATACATATGCATTCTCTTCCCACCACAGATATCTGTCAGAAGCTGATCGCCAATAACAGCCAGCTGATGACTGGAAAGTTCATATTCCTTCAAAATTCTTTTGTACTGTCTTTTGAAAGGTTTTAATGAGCTGTAGTAATATTTTGCACCACACTTGTCCGCAAATGCAGAAACACGTTTCTGTGTATTGTTCGAAATCAGCACAACCTTCATCCCTGATTCATGGACCTTCGCAATAAATTCACGGGCAAATTGATCTGGATGAGGATCATCATATGCAACAAGAGTATTATCGATATCACACAGAATCAACTGAATACCTCGTGCTTTCAATGCATTTAAATCTACCGAGAACACATTTTTTGCATAACTATCCGGCAGAAAATATCTTTCCAGCAAATTCATCACTCCAAACTCTTCCCTATTATATCAAAATTCAAAAGAAACTTAACCCCCTGTTTCATAATCAAAGAAAACATTTCATAAAATAATGCAGGTGATGCTATGTTTAATGAAATGATAAAACTTATCATGAATCTGATTCCTTTTCTAACCGGTGCAGTTCATACCTCAACCTTTCCTCAGCCTCTGAGTCCAGAAGAAGAAAAAGAATGCCTGGAAAAGCTGAAATCAGGTGACAGACAAGCCAGAAACAAACTGATTGAACACAACCTGAGACTTGTTGCCCATCTTGTCAAAAAGTATGACACAAAAGAAGAGACTGAAGACCTCATCAGCATAGGAACCATTGGTTTAATCAAAGGCATAGACAGTTTTGATGTTGTTAAAGGTCTTAAACTGTCAACCTATATCAGCAAATGCATTGAAAACGAAATTCTGATGACTTTACGCAAACAGAAAAATCAGCCTGCACTCTCGTTGGATGATGCGATTGGTCAGGACAAAGATGGAAATCTGATCCGCTTATTTGAAGTCATACAGGACACAGATCAAGTCAATGTCATTGAACACATGACAAAACAAAGACAAAAAGAAATCCTGCATCAGGCATTAAATACATTGGATTCAATCGAAAAAGATATACTGATTCAACGTTATGGCTTATATCATCATGAGCCAAGAACTCAAAAAGAAATAGCCCAGACTTACAGAATCTCAAGATCTTATGTTTCACGCATAGAAAAAAGAGCATTCATCAAGCTTCTGAAATTCTTCCAACAGACCTGAATTTATGATAAAGTTTGTTTGGAGGATTCTTTTATGAACATTAAATGTCTTATTTTTGACTGTGATGGGCTTATGTTCAACACAGAATATTATTCACGCCAGAACTGGAAAAACATGGGCAAAAAATACAATTTAGCCATGGATGAAAAATTCTTTGAACAGATCACTGGAGCAGGTCCTACTCACTTTAAGAAAGTAATGGATGAAAGACCAGATATTCAAAAACATCTGACAGAAATCCGCGCTAACCGCAATCCAACCATTGCCAAAGCCATTGAAGAACTTGGCAACATCAACAAACAAGGACTGGTTGAACTGTTAAGTTATTTGAAAGAGTCTGGCCAGTATAAAGTCTGCATCGCTTCAAGTTCACCATGCGAATATGTCAAATGGCTGGTTTCAACAATCGGATATGATTATCCTTTTGATGTGATTATTGGTGGAGATATGGTCAAAAATGCTAAGCCAGACCCTGAAATCTTCTTGAAAGCTGCATCCTTGGTCAACATTGCACCAGAAAACTGTCTGGTACTTGAAGATTCAAAGCTTGGACATGTCGCAGCTGAAAATGCACAGATGCACAGAATGTTCATCAAAGATCTGGTTGAGCCAGATGATGAATTCAAAACATTGATTGAACATCAAAGAAACGATCTGGCAGAAGTCATTGATTTCCTGAAAACAACAAATGGACCTCAGAATTGAGGTCCATTTTCTTATTCACTTCGTAAAGCTGTTACTGGATCTTTATGCGCTGCCTGAGATGATGGAATCAGACCACCAATCAAAGTCAGAATGACACTTAATACAACCAGAACACATGCCGCATTCATTGGGAGTACAGCGTTAATATCCATATTTCCTGTCACATCATGAATAATTTTATTGATAATTGGAACTGCAGCCAAAGTTACTCCAATCCCCAGCATTCCTGAACACAAACCAATAATAAAAGTTTCTGCATTAAAGATGGAAGAAATGTTACGCTTTGAAGCCCCAATAGCACGCAGAACACCAATTTCTTTTGTACGTTCAAGCACAGAGATATAGGTGATAATCCCAATCATAATGGATGAAACAACTAACGAAATCGACACAAACGCAATCAGAACATAACTAACAGAATCCACGATGGTCTTGACCGACGACATCAGTAAACCTGTCAAATCCGTGTACTTGATGACTTTGTTTTCATCTTTCTGTTCCCACGTCGCATTGTATTCATTCAGAAAATCCAAAAAATATTCTTTGGATTCAAAATCCTTAAAATAGAATGAAATTGTAGTTGGCGAAGCCAAATCCTGATAGCCCAGACTCATCAGGTTTGTATCTGCATTCTTTTCTACTCCTGAACTGTTCATTGTACTCATCAGACGAACAAGTTCCTTTTCATCCAGTTCAAACTGGAATGCTCCTGCAATTTTATCCACATCAACATTAAAAGCTGTAGAAAGCATCCCCATCAGCTCTCCAACCAGTTCTCCAACTTTACTCATGACGTTCATCTGCATACGCGCTTCCTGAATCGTGACTGCAATTGAAGAGGTTGCATCACTCATGGAAAGAACACCCGCATACATTTTTACCATCATATCGTTCATTGAACTATTCAAGGTTAATGAAGGATCCTCCTCATCAGAGCCCATCATTTCAAACATCATTTCAAACATGCCGCTCGCAAATCCTTCAAACATCATCGTAAAACCTTCTGTCGGAAGAAGATAAGCTGCAGAAAGTTCTGTCATTTTCTGTTGAACTGCATCTGTTTTCATATAAGCACTCACAAAGGCTGACAACTCGCTTTTCTTCACGACAACACTCTTGGAACCTTCATTCTGCATATTCGATAAAGCTTCAATCAACTGATCAACAGATTCTTGTGAAATCTGCAATCCCGGATACTGCTGCTGAAGATATTCCAGAATCATCTGTGCGGTTTCAGCCGCATCGGTTACAACATCGATTGCCTCTTTTTGATCCATGACATACTGCATGAAACCTGCAAGAATATTTTGTATTTCTGTATTTAACACTTGATTGATTTCTGATGTATCAATATCAATTGCAGAAGCAATCTCTGTCATATAGTTCTGTGTCAATGAAGTAATCTGACTTTCAGAAATATTCATTCCAAAAGCACTTTCCAGCATCTGAGTATCAATTGAAATCAAATCCTGAAAATCCAGACCAGACTGTTCACTTTTATCATCAAAACGCTTGCCACTGAACACATCCACTTCACGATCTGCCATCTGTTTACGAACCAGTTCAGAGTCTTTTGACAATTCAATCACATGTTCTGTCAACGAACGCAGATAACCAATCCCTGTCGCCAAAGAACCTGATACCCCATCCTTAGCACAGACAATCCCTACAATGTGAAGAGGTTCAGCCTGATCATAAATTTTCTTCATGTACTCTGCATCACTATTCATATTTTCATAAATATTGTATTCACTGTTGTAACGATACGCATCACTGGCATCCACAAGACGATACTCCAGTTCTAAAAGCTGATCATAGGTAAACTCCATTGGTTCACTATCAATTACAACTTGTTCCTTAGCCATCAATTTTGCCAGCATCTGAGACAGTTCCTGGGTATCTCTAAGTCCCAGACTATACACCAGCATATCAGAGATGGATGAAGGATCAGTCAGCACAAGAATCATTTCATTGTATGCCTCTGGCCACTTTCCAGCCAACACATCATACTGTGCTTTCAAGGCATCCATATCATCCAACATTTCATTGAACACAGAAGATGAACCCATGGAACTCATCGAAGACATTGTGCTCATCATGGACATATCTGATCCGCTGATAGAAGACATCATAGTGCTTGGATTAACCTGAATCAGACCAAACTCATCATTCATTGTATAAATTTGTGGTGAAACACTGTACTTGTACTGGATCAAAGACACCATCTCATCCACTTCATCCTGATGTTTCTCTATATGTCCCTTAAACGATTTCAAATCATTAGACCCTACACTTGAAAACATGGAACTGACCACCTGTTGCTCATAGACAACACCTGGTTCATTTTTATCTCCGCTTTGAGCCATCGCCATCAAAAGACTGGCAGCGTCCCCTGTTTCTGATGTAATAGTAAGAGGATAAGAAGTCAAAGTATCTTCCTGAATCTTATCAATGTAATTCTGAAAACCAGTTGATAACGCAAGAATCAAGGCAATCCCAATAATCCCGATCGATCCTGCAAAAGCAGTCAGAATTGTACGTCCCTTTTTTGTCAAAAGGTTGTTGGCACTGAGTGAAAATGCCGTAAGAAAAGACATGGATGATTTACCCAGATTCTTATGAACAGGTTCATCCAGATTCTCAGTAATTTCAAATGGATCAGTATCACTGACAATCACACCATCTTTTAAGCGTACGATGCGTGTTGCATACTCTTCTGCAAGTTCCGGATTATGCGTTACCATGACGACAAGACGATCTTTCGCCACTTCCTGTAGAAGGTCCATGACCTGAACACTGGTTGTGGAATCCAATGCACCTGTCGGCTCATCCGCCAATAAAATATCCGGATCATTCACCAGAGCACGGGCAATTGCCACACGCTGCATCTGTCCACCTGAAAGCTGATTTGGACGTTTATGAATGTGATCAGCCAAGCCAACCTGCTTTAAAGCTTCTTTTGCCTTTTGACGGCGAACTCTTTTAGAAACACCTGAAATCGTCAAAGCAAGCTCAACATTCGCTAAAATGGTCTGATGAGGAATCAGATTATAACTTTGAAACACAAACCCAATCGTATGATTGCGATAAGAATCCCAGTCACGGTCTTTATAATTTTTAGTGGATACACCATTGATAATCAAATCTCCGCTATCATAACGATCAAGACCACCCACAATGTTCAATAACGTTGTCTTGCCTGATCCAGATGGCCCTAAAATTGCCACAAACTCATTATCACGCAGATTCAAAGAAACTTTATCCAAAGCCTGCTGTACTAATGATTCAGTTTTATATTGTTTTGAAATTTCTTTAATTTGAAGCATATTGTCCCTCTCTAAAGCCCTAGAAACAATTCTATTCCATTATTTATTGTACCATAACCAATTCTATGTTTTCTTTACAAAGTTTTTAAAATGTATGTAAAAATGGAGCTTTACAGCTCCATTTTATTGTATATCGTCATCAAATAATGTAAAGATTTCAAAGTCTCCATGAGGCTCTTCATCTTCAAAATCCATCAATGTAATATGATTGTCCGGATCATCTTCCAATTGAACAAATGTTGTCACTGAATCAAAATCATCAAAATTCATTTCAACCTGTTCATCTTCAACAGTTTCAATTGAAGCAGGTTCAGCAGATTCAGCTTCTTCTTCAACTACTTCATTGAATGCATTTTCTGGAATATCCACAATGCGCACTTCTTCAATACCACGAGTCAGACAAAAATTCTTTGTCAATGATACAGGTGTTGAGAACGTAGCATCTTTAGCCATCAATGAAATATCCTTGAACATAAATTCATGAATCTTTTCATCACTCATGACAAACTGATCATACAGAGAACCTGCAATCACATCAATGATTTCATATGGATGTGTCTTCAACTTCTTGATTAGAAGTTCACCCTTGACTGGACGATTTGTCACAGGCAGATCATTAACTTTCAGACGCTTCATAGAACCTTTTGAGTTGATCAGAACAACATCCGTTGTGTCTTTTGACAGAACACATGCACTTGCCAGATCATCGCCCTTGGACAAGTTAATTGCCTTGACACCCTGAGCTTTGACTGAAGTCGATGGAATTGCGGAAACCGGATAACGGCTGGAATAGCCGCCCTTTGTCACCAAAAGCACATGATCATCTTCATAAGCGACAAAAGCCTTCAAAAGTTCATCATCCTTCTTCAGTTTCATCGCTGTCATGATACGGTTGTTTCGTGTTACATTCCATTGGTTGACAGGGGTCTTTTTAATCGAACCGCTCTTTGAAATCGTAATGATCCATGCATAAGTTTCAAAATTCTTGATGCACAGCGCATTGATAATCTTGTCTTCAGCAGAACATTTGATCACCTTGTTCATATGAGAACCGATATCTTTCCACTTGGCTTCATCCGCCTGATAAACAGGAAGCACACCATAATTGCCCAGTTTTGTATACAGAAGCAGCGTATCCAATGTATCACATTCCAAAGAACCAATCAGCTGATCAGATTCCTTCAGACCTGTTGCATATGGATCACTTGAGGCAAAGGAACGCAGCGATACACGTTTGACATAGCCATCTTTTGAAACAGTCACTCGAACACGTTCATTCGGAATCATGCTCAGCTTATCAATGACAATTTCCTGAATTTCATCCTGAATTTCAGTTCTGCGATCAGTTCCAAATTCCTTTTTGATTTCCTTCAGCTCTTTTACGATAACACTGCATAAAACTGCATCAGAACCTAAAATTGTCTTTAAACGTTCCATTTCCGCAACCAGTTCAGCATATTCATTCTTCAGCTGAACAACGTCCGTATTGGTTAAACGATACAGACGCAACACAACGATAGCCTCTGCCTGAGTTTCAGTAAAATAGAACTTTTCACACAGATTCTTTTTCGCATCTGCCTTGTCTTTTGAGGCACGAATCACCGCAATCACTTCATCTAAAATGCTGACTGCCTTCATCAGACCTTCCAAAACATGACAGCGTTTCTGCATCTTTTCATACAGATACTTTGAACGTTTCAGCACAACTTCTTTTCTGAAGTCAATGAACGCATCCAGCATGTTCATCAAAGACATCTGAACAGGTCGCTGATTCACAATTCCTACATTGTTGAAGTTATAGGAAATCTGCAGATCTGTGTTCTTATAGAAATAATTCAGCACAAACTGTGCATCCATGTCTTTTTTGACATCCACCACAATCTTAAGACCATTTCTGTCCGATTCATCACGGACATCCAGAATGCCTTCAATATCCTTGTTCAGATGGATATCATCCATCTTCTTGACCAGCTGACATTTGACCACTTCATATGGAATTTCAG
>JAZRUQ010000058.1:0-18375 GCA_045652605.1 Erysipelotrichaceae bacterium | reverse complement strand
TAGCGTTCATACTTTCTGCAACGCTGGAGTTGATACGTTTGCCACGATAAACAAAAAAAGAATTGATGATTTCAGTTCTCCAATTTAAAAGAGTAGCGACAAACTCAGAATATTCAGAGACGTTAGCTAGCACAAAATCATTATATATACCGTCAAAGTTTTGTTTCGCTTCTTCATAGGAGGAAGCTGCGTTGAAGATGATGTATTTTTCTTTCAACTCATAAGCATTTTTCAAATCAGGGTGAATCGCAAGAATAAGCTCCAAGAGTTATCTGAAATTGATATGACGCTGTAACTTATGATTGAATTTTCCTTTATTATCTAGATCAATCGTTCTATCAAACAATAGACTTTTCCACTGTTTGAGAAGATAATATTGTATAGAGTCCTTATCATATGAGTTCATGATGCGGATTCTGACTTTCTGAAGGCTTTCATTTAAGTGTTTGATGACGTGGAAGGAGTCGACACAAATGAGAGCCTTTTTAAAATAGAGTTGAGCGATCTGTTTGTAAGGGAAATACATATCGATACAGACATATTTGACGTTCAGAAGCTCCTTAGAGCCTTGTAGAGGCTGAAAATACTTGTGTAAATAATTCTTTTTTCTATCAGGTAGTGCGTCGACGATTGTGCGATTATAAAAGTCATAAAAGATGCAGGAATACTTGGCGTTGTCCTGATCATTATTCTTTGTATAGACTTCATCGATACAGATAACTTCGGGAAAAGGAATATGAGGGATTGTACAGTACTTATCAAAAGCGCGGATGACGGTAGATTCTGAAAGGCTGGTTTGCGCTGCGACGGAAGAGAAAGTCATTTTGGGATTCTGCAATAATTCCATGATGAGACGAATAGAATCAAAAGAGACTTTTGAATTTGCAGGGCTCATTGCATAGGGATCGGAGACATTATGTCCACAAGAGCATTTGTAACGAGGGACTTTCAGTGAAACAGAAATATCTTCAAAAGCACGATTCGGGACAGAAACGCTGCGAGTGTAGAAACCTTTGGAAAGTAACGCAGAATTACCACAATAAGGACAATCCATTTTCCTTCTGGCAAGAGTAACAAAGATGGAAAGATGATTTGATTCATCAGTGGAAGAATGAATATATTCAACAGAGCCCGTACTCAAATTGAGTAGAGAAATAATAATTTTTTCAGTGTGATCCATAAAAAAACCTCCTTCTATACAGACCGTAGTCAATTATAGAAAGAGGTTGATACTCCATCAACTACTGGGGATAATCAGCTCCCCACCAGATGAAGTAGATGGTCCCCAAACCCAGAAAGTGGTGGATACTTCGTTTTTTTAATGCTTTATTTAAAACAAGAGTGAGAATGGTTACAACTGATATACCGATTGAGAAAAGATACAAAGGTGTTTTTTTGTAAATCACTGTAAATTCAGTATATTCTGCAGTGTTGAAGCTGATTCTTCCTGATACAGTTGTCCATTCGATTTTCTGATCACCACTGTACACATGATAACCTTTATAGGCAGTCAACGGGATAAGGACATTTGTCTTTTCAGGAGCACCGAATGACAGGGAATCTGTTTTTTCAATTGTACATGAGATTTCATTTCCATCAAGATCCGTGATACAGCGGGAAGCATTTCTATAATCTAAAAAACCCTGTGGAAGATAATCAGCACCTGCAACTTCAATGCGATTGTAACTTGTATTGCCATAATAAGGATCAATGATAGAACCACCCAATAGTTCTTCATAGGTTGTATTATTATGAATAACAAGGGTTCTGTCCAAGACAGGAAGCAGAAGCTGAACACTATTGCTTAAAACAAGAACAAACAAGAATATCATCACTTTACGATGATTTTGAAGAATACGTGCACAACCAAAAGATGCACCAACTGCAAGGAAAACACAGGACAACGTCATCCAGCGCCATGGAAACTGCATGATTCTTAAAAGAATCAGCTTATCCCATGGAAGAATATCACTGCATAACAAGGCGAAGAAATATCCTGTCAGGGCACAGGTCACGGCAAATCGTGCGTATGTGTCCTTTTTTGAAATATCAAACAAGAACAATCCAGGCAGAAACAGCAATGCAAGCCCAGGAGTGACCACCATGATTTGATCATAGGCATATTGATTGCCTGAAATCCCAAAGATAGTTTCATTGATCAAATACTGCCAGCTCATTAACGCATGAGATTTCAAGTCTGAGCTGGATGCGTAATAATGCAGATAATAAGACTGGAATGAAGTCTGTTCAAGCATTGGGAACAGAAACCATGCGCACAAGCCAACCGTGATGACAGCAGCCTGGATCAGTTTCTTTATGCGAACAAAGGTCATCTGTTTCCAGTAAATCATCAGCAATACAGAAAAACCAATTCCACATAGAAGCAAAGTCAGATTATGAGATAGCGCAACTCCTGCAAATCCCAAAATGAGCATTTTTATATGTGGCTCATCTTCTAAAAACAAGTCAATAAATCCATAGAGAATCAAAGGAATAAAGGCCATCGCAATCACTTCACCAAGTGCACCACGGACATAAACATCTGTAATGCGATAATTGGAGAAAAGATACAATAAAGCAGCAAAAAGACAAATCAGATTGTTTTGTTTCAGTTTTTTCAACAAGAGTGCCATGGACATTCCGCTAAGCCATGTGAACAGGAAAATCGTGACTTTCCAGCCGATGGCAACTTCAAATCCTGCAAGATACAAAAGAGCTGCAGGGACCAGAAACAAATCACAGTAAAACAAAGCACTGGCATAACCAAATCCATCATTTTTGAATGGATAGATATCAGGAAACAGTTTTCCACTTTTAAAGGATTGTGCCAATCCTTCAATACGGGATAAGTGAAAGAGTGTGTCATGTTCCAAAGAGAGGTCATTGGATAAATAAGGAAACATGAATACAAGAGTTAGAAAAAGTGTCCCAAACAACAGAACAAATAGATTCTTTTTTTTCATCCGAAATACCAGCTGTTCATCCAGCGTGTGATATGCTGAACGTACCAGGATGTTGTTTCAAACCCTCCAATGACAGGCAGAAACAAGATAAAGACAACGGTAGCGATAACAGTAAGCACTGCAATTGGTCGAATGTAGTTTTTATCCTTTTTCAATAATGATTCACAGGCATGCACAATTCCTAAAATCATAAATGGAATGGAAGGATAATAATGATAAATGAAGATACAGCGTTCTACCATCACCCATGGGACTAACTGAGCCAGATAGGCAATGGAAATCATCATTGCAGGTTTTGATTTGTATTTGATGGCATCCACAAAGCACCAGATCATGGAAATGGCACCACACCAGAAAAGAATAGGATTGCCCATCGCTGAAATGGTCTGCATGGTTGTTTCATTGTATTTGACATAATACCAGATTGGACGGATATCCAGAATCCATTGCCACCAGACAGACTGGAAGGAATGCGTTGCGTTCAGGTTTTTATGGTAATCGTACATGCCTAATGTCTGATCGATGACTGCCTGAAGTGAGAAGCCATTGTCCATCGGTATAAAAGCGTATGAGAAGACATAAATACATGCAGGTACAATCACAAAGAACAGGACACACCAGCATCCAGTTTTGATCAGCATTGGCAGCAGTTGTTTTTTGTGTTCATGATGGAATGCTTTGTGCATTTGTGTAAACAGATGAATAAAAAACAGAACAGCCAGTCCAATACCACCATAGACACCAGTAAATTTGGTTGCGCAGGCACATCCCATGAAGATACCTGAAAGTGCCAGCAGACTGAATTGTTTCTTAAGCGGTGTTTCAAACAAATCAGTCTGGATGTATTTGAACATGAAATAAGTCATAAGAAGAATAAAGAACACACTGAATGGTTCCAGTGTACCGATGCGTGATGTGGTATAGTGCATGAATTCAATTCCCAAAAGAAATGAGGCGAAGATAGCGCTGCGACGTTTGTGAAAGACATGAAGAGCACAAAGATACATCAAAGGCATCATCAAAATACCAAACACAGCACCACTGATACGCCATCCAAATGGAGATAAACCGAAAATAGAAATTCCCAATGAAATAATCTGTGTTCCAAACAGTGGATGCACATAAGCGTATAGACGTTGATGATTTGCAATTTCCTGAGCATTTCTTGTATGGTAAATTTCATCAAAGTAAGTTTCATTGATGTAGCTCTCATCCAGAACCAGAAACTTTTGCTCATCAAGAATGGCCTGCGGAGAATAAATAGAATCAGCATTAGAGAAAGAAACAAGTTCAGCATGAATCAGTTCATCCTGATCCAGTTTCTTAAATCCAATTTCATTCAGTACATTGGATTTGTCACGGGAAATGATTTTAATATATTTATAAGACCATAGTCCTGACTGATGCTGAATTTTCAGATAATCTTTTGTCGTGAGTTCACAGACATCATTCCAGAGGATCAGATCATTGGAACCTTGAATCAAGAAGTCCACCTGATTCTGATAGCGATCAGGGGTGTTGTCGCCTTCGCCGCTGATCCATAAAATTTCATCAAAATCCGGTTCTGAAAGCTTAAGAATAATTTCTTCATCATTTGAAACAGGCTGCCAGAAAGAGCCGATTGTTTCAAATGATCCCAGATTCCACAAAGAGACAACTGCATACAGACCGCTTAATAAAACCATCCAGAAAATGTCATGTTTCTTTATCTTTTTAAAGAGAGAAGACTGTGTTTCCTTATCTTCTTTAGGAAGTTTTTTATAGATTAACGAAGCGCTGAAAAGTAGGGCTGCAATCACCAGAATCATTGAAATCAGCTCACTGTTTCCTAGAGTATGAGCACTGAAATTTTGTAACATTTTATCACCTTAACTTTAGTCTTTTTTATTATAAACAAAACGAAATCGTGAAAAAAGAGAACGCTGTCGAAAATGTAAAAGAAAGTGAAAAAAACACTTGTGTTTTAGGGGATACTATGTTTTAATAATCGAGGTCTTTTATCAAGAATGAGGGAGAGAGTTAGCTCGTAGAACTCATACCAACCTACAAATGCAAGGTGGTAAAGCTAACAGCGATAAGGAAAGAGAAAAACAGGAAGCTCTTTTCTTAGAAAAGAGCTTTTAATTTGATAAAGGAAATGGAGGAGAAACAAATGAAAAAAGTATATTTTACAAGTGAAAGCGTCACAAGCGGTCATCCAGATAAAATCTGTGATTTGATTGCCGATTCCATTTTAGATGCTGCAATTGCAGGCGATCCAGAAAGCCACATGGCAGTAGAAGCAACAATTAAAGATGATTTTATTCTCGTATACGGAGAAGCAAACACAAAGTCAGACATTGACTATGCAGGTATTGCAAAGCGTGTACTGAAGGAAATTGGTTATGAAGAAGAATACCAGGTACTGGTGAAAGTCAACAAGCAGTCAGCGGAAATCGATTCTGCAGTAGCTCATGATGAAATCAGTGCAGGAGACCAGGGGATTATGTTCGGTTATGCATGTGATGAAACCGAAAACTACATGCCTCTGGCTATTGATACTGCTCATGCTCTGGCAAGAAAGCTGGAAGAAGTACGCCGTGCTTCCAACGGTATGCTTAAACCAGATGGAAAGACTCAGGTTACTGTTGAATATGTTGATGGTGAACCTAAGAGAATCGATGCAATCGTTATCTCTACTCAGCATGCAGCTGAACTGTCTCAGGAAGAACTGAAGGAAATGATGATGGAAAAAGTCATCAAGACAACAGTTGATCCTAAATGGCTGGATGAAAACACTCGTTATCTGATTAACCCATCAGGAAGCTTTGTAGTAGGTGGAAGCTTTGGGGACTCAGGTACAACAGGTCGTAAGATTGTTGTCGATACATATGGTGGAACTGCTCCAATCGGTGGAGGATGCTTCTCATCAAAAGACCCAACAAAGGTAGACCGTTCTGCAGCTTACTATGCTCGTTATGTATGCCGCTCACTGGTTGAAGCTAAGCTGTGCAAGAAGTGCCAGATTCAGCTGTCTTATGCAATCGGTGTTGCTAAGCCAATCTCTGTTCTGGTTGATACATTCGGTACTGCAACAGTATCTGAAGCTGAACTGGATGCAATCGTTGAAAGAAACTTTGATTTCAGCGTAGAAAACATCATCAAGGAACTGGATCTGAGAAGACCATTCTATGCAACTTGTGTAAACTATGGTCATTTCGGTAAATCATACCTGCCTTGGGAACAGGCTAAAACTCTGAAATAAGTCTAAAATCAGGAAGAAATGCAAATGCGTTTCTTCTTTTTTTTATTCGGTGAAAGTGTGCTATAATATGTGCTGAAGGAAGAGGTTTTTAGTATGGCTTTTTTACCTGTTACAAAAGAAGAAATGCTTGAAAGAGGATGGGAACAGCCGGACTTTGTCTATGTCTGTGGTGATGCTTACGTGGATCATCCATCCTTTGGACATGCGATTATATCAAGAACACTGGAGGCACATGGCTACAAGGTCTGCATGCTTCCGCAGCCAGAGTGGAAAAAACGTGATGATTTCATGCGTTTTGGAAGACCGCGTTTAGGTTTTCTGGTTTCTGCCGGCAACATTGATTCCATGGTGAATCATTATTCTGTCAACAAGCGCAGAAGAGATAAAGACAATTACACCGATAAAGGTGAAATGGGCAAACGTCCAGATCGTGCAACGATTGTGTATTCACAGAAAATTCGTGAATGCTATAAGGATGTGCCAATCATTATTGGTGGAGTAGAGGCGTCTTTGCGACGTCTGGCACATTATGACTACTGGGATGACAAAGTGCGTCAAAGTATCTTAGTGGATTCAGGTGCTGATATCATTTCCTATGGTATGGGGGAAAATTCAATTGTTGAAATTGCGGATGCCCTTGCCAGTGGGATGGATGTAGCAGATATTGTCTGGATAAAAGGAACGGTCTACAAGTCAAAACGTATTGATCATTTGTTTGATTATGATCTTCTGCCAAGCTACGATGAAATCTGTGCTTCTAAAGATTCCTATTGCGATTCATTCAAGACGCAATTTGAAAATACCGATGCTATTACTGGACATGTTCTGGTTGAGCCTTACAAAGGTCTGTATGTGATTCAGAATCCACCTGCACTGCCATTGAGTCGTCAGCAGATGGATGATACCTATTCACTGCCATTTGAGAGAACATTCCATCCGATGTACAGTTATATTCCTGCCATTGAAGAAGTTCAGTTCTCCATTATTGCCAATCGTGGATGTTTCGGGGCATGCAGTTTCTGTGCTTTGACGTTCCATCAGGGACGTACAATTCAGTCTCGTTCAAAAGAAAGCATTGTAGAGGAAGCAAAACTGATTACACAGCATCCTCAGTTTAAAGGCTATATTCATGATGTGGGTGGTCCAACAGCACAGTTCTATCATCCAAGCTGTCATAAACAGACTGAACATGGAGTCTGCAAGACACGTCAGTGTCTGGATCCTAAACCATGCCGCAATCTGAATGTAACGCACAAAGATTATCTGAATATTCTAAGAGAATTGAGAACTTTACCGAAAGTCAAGAAAGTATTTGTACGATCAGGTGTGCGTTATGACTATCTGATGCATGATCCGGATGATACATTCTTCAGAGAACTGGTTCAGCATCACATTTCAGGTCAGCTGAAGGTAGCTCCTGAACATGTATCCAATAAAGTGCTACGCATCATGGGCAAATGCAACCATGAATTGTATGAAACATTCCGTGAGAAATACATTCAACTCAATGAGGAATATGACAAGAAACAGTTCCTTGTGCCGTATCTGATGAGTTCACATCCTGGATGTGATCTGGATGCTGCAATTGAGCTGGCATGTTACCTCAAAAAGATTGGACATACCCCTCAGCAGGTGCAGGATTTCTATCCGACTCCTGCAACACTTTCAACAACGATGTATTACACAGGGATGCATCCAATTACTCGTGAGAAAGTCTATGTCGCTAAGAGTTTTGAAGAAAAACTGGCTCAACGTGCTTTGATGCAGTTCAGTTATCCGAAAAACTATGATATCGTCTATCAAGCTTTGATGAAGGCTGGCCGCGAGGATCTGATTGGCTACAAACAGACTTGTCTGATTCCACCATATAAAAAGAATCCAGGACAGAATGCTAACTATAGAAAACCCGCTGCTCCAGGGGCAAAACCATCTTATGGCAAGCCTGCAGCACAAGGTGCTAAACCATCTGGCGGACCTAAAAAATCTGCATCTGGTCCACGTTTCTCAGAACATAAAAAAACGTCAGGAGCATATCGTCCTGCAAGAGGTAAACAGAAATGATTAAAGCAATCTTCTTTGATGTCGATGGAACACTGTACTGCAACGATCAGAATCGTGTTTTGTCAAGCACAATGACTGCACTAAGAAAGTTAAAGGAAAAAGGGTATCTGTTGTTTCTGAATACCAATCGTACCTATGATGAAGTATTGCCATTAGGTTCTGATGTGCTGGACCTACTGGATGGCATGGTTCTTTTAGGAGGATCCTGGCTGAAAGGAAAAGATGGAGATATTGAAGTTCCAGTGCTGGATGCACTGGAAAGTCAAAAGGCAATTGATTATCTGGAGGAGCATCATCTTCTGTATCGCTGGGTTCACTCTGGTGGGCATGGTTATCTGAACTGCAAGAATGATCATCTGATAGAGATGTTTGAAAATGCATACACGATGCATCCGGATGTTAAATCCTATGAGGGTGAACCATTAGCTGCGATTCTATGGTATACACTGGATGATGCAATCCGTGCTGAAATGAGACAGATTTTAACCAGTGCAGAACACATCGCCATGGGTTATCCAAATGAAGTCATCTTGAAAGGTTCTTCAAAAAGCCTTGGAATGAAGAAAATGGCGGATGCGTTTGGATTGAGTCTGGACCAGTGCGCTGCCTTTGGGGATGGGCTCAATGATGCTGATATGCTCCAGAGAGCCAAGGTTGGTGTTGCCATGGGCAATGGCAAAGACAACTGCAAAGCAGCGGCAGATTATGTCACTGATACACAGGTAAATGACGGGCTGTACAATGCCTGTCTCCACTATGGGTGGATAGAAAGGGATTTTCATGAGAATTGAAAACGAAAAGGTTGTGTTTGAGGCAACCGAAAGAGCAGCAGAAATTACCAGCTTCATTCTGAAAGAAAATGGATGGGAAGCCATGTGGCAGGGAAATCCAGAATTCTGGGCAGGAAGAAATCCAATTCTGTTTCCGATTGTAGGAAGTACTTTTGACAAGATCATTCATCTGGATGGTGCAGAGTACAAAATGGGCAATCATGGTCTGTTAAGAGCAGCTATGTTTACTTTGGAATCTTCAACTGATAATTCCATGACTTTCTCTTACAGTTCAAATGAAGAAACAAAGAAACAGTACCCATTTGATTTCAAAGTGTCTGTAACTTACACTTTGGAAGGTGCTGGTGTTGTTGTGCATTATGACATTGAAAATACAGGAAAGGGCCTGATGCCATTCAGTTTTGGTCTGCATCCTGCATTTAACTGCCCATACAATCCAGAAAAAACATATGAAGACTACAAGATTGTCTTCCCATGTGAAGAAAATCAGGATTATACAGTGCCAATGAAGGGTGAAAAGGAAATTCCTCTTTCAAGAGAAATCTTCCAGAAATATCCAACACTGATTTTTGAATATCTGAACAGCCCATATGTGGATCTTACAGATGGTCAGCATGGTGTTCGTGTATCTTGTGCAGGATATCGCTGGTGTGCATTCTGGACTCCAAAAAATTCACCATTTTTGTGCATTGAACCATGGCATGGTCATGGAGACTATGGTGTAGTGGACACTGATTTCAGAAAACGTGAAGGAACAATGGAACTTCCTGAAGGAAAAGTGTATTCAACTGAATATAAAATTGAACTGTATTAAGATTTAATGGTCTTTTCATTAAATTGTGGTACAATAAGACAGAAGATAAAGGAGATTATTATCATGAAAGTTATTATCTGCGAAAACTACGATGAACTGAGTCAGAAAGCGTTTGAAGTAATGAAGGAAGTTGTTACTTCCAAGGAAAACCCTGTACTGGGTCTGGCTACAGGATCAAGTCCAATCGGTCTGTACAAGTGCATGATCAAAGATCATCAGGAAAATGGAACAGACTACTCTAAAGTAACTACATTCAACCTGGATGAATATGTAGGTCTGGAAAGAAATCATTCACAGACATATTACACATTCATGCATGAAAATCTGTTTGAAGGTATCGAAATTCCAGAAGAAAACGTACACCTGCCATTGGGCAATGGTGATCTGGAACAGAATTGTGCAGATTATGAAAAGGCAATGGAAGACTACGTTGTTGATATTCAGCTGCTGGGTATCGGATCTAACGGTCACATCGGATTCAATGAACCAGGTACAAGCTTTGATTCACTGACTCACGTTGTAGAACTGAAAGAATCTACAAGAAAAGACAATGCACGTTTCTTTGATCCACTTGGTGAAGAAGTTCCTACACATGCATGCACAATGGGTATTGCAACAATCATGAAGTCAAGAAAAGTTCTGATCGTTGCCAACGGTGCAAACAAGGCAGATGCAGTTTACGCTATGGTGAAGGGTGAAGTTACAGAAGATTGCCCAGCATCAGTACTGCAGAGACACAACGATGTTGTTGTGATCGTAGACAAAGCTGCTGCTTCTAAGCTGTAAGCATATGTCTTGCTGAGTTTTCTTAAAGTGGATATACTAAAGAAAACAAACAGGAGGAATTTTCATGAGAATTATTAATACAGAAGAATTTAATCAGGTTGTGACAGAAAAAGCAGTGCTTTTGGATCTGTATGCAGACTGGTGCGGTCCTTGCAAGATGATCGCTCCAATGTTGGATGAACTGTCTGCTAAATATGAAGGACAGGTAACATTCGTAAAAGTGAATGTTGACAACGATCCTGAAGTTGCACAGAGATTTGGAGTTGTATCTATTCCAACACTGATTACATTCAAAGATGGTCAGAAAGTAAAGCAGGTTGCAGGTTTCCAACCTAAGCCAATGCTTGAAAAAATGATCAGCGAATTGCTTTAAAATAAAGAATCCGGAAGAATTTCCGGGTTCTTTTATTGTTAAAGTTTGTTTAAATCGATCACGTTGACTTGAGAAGAAAAGTTCATTCTTTTATACTTTACTGTGAGGTGAAAAGACATGATTGTTTGTGTTGAAGATGAATTGAATATTCAGGAACTGGTTGTATATACACTGAATTCAACAGGGTACAAAGCAACAGGAGTATCCAATGGTGTGCAGCTTGATGAATTTTTGAAACTTCAGATTCCTGAATTGATTTTACTGGATCTCATGCTTCCAGATGAGAGTGGCTTAGAGATATTAAAACGTTTAAGAGAAAACAAACGTACAAAAGATATACCTGTGATTATCCTGACAGCGAAATCTTCAGAAATGGACAAAATCCTTGGTTTAGATAGTGGTGCTGATGATTATATCACGAAACCATTTTCCATGCTGGAATTGATTTCACGTATTAAGGCAGTTCTCCGTCGAACATCAAAAGAAGCTTCTTCTGTGCTTGTGTTCCGTGATTTGAAAATGGATCTTTCCAAACATATTGTCATGGTGGAAAACGAGAAAATCACATTGACATTGAAAGAATATGAACTGTTGAAGAAACTGATGCAGAATCCAGGTGTTGTCTGCAGCCGTGATATGCTGCTGGATGAAATCTGGGGTTATGACTACTATGGTGAATCACGTACAGTAGATGTTCATATTCGTACATTGCGTTCAAAACTGGGGAAGGCAGAAACCTACATCGAAACTATTCGTGGTGTAGGTTACAAGTTAATTGACTGATGGAAAAGAAAATTCGCAATAACATGCTGGTTATCAGCGTGCTGGTTGTTTTGATTACTTATGTCTGCAGTGGAATTTCCTTGTACTGGTCCATGATGACTTCATTAGACCGCGAAGTAAAAGGGATTGCATCACAGATTTCGTTCATTCTGAAAGAAGATGCAGATGCCTTTTCTCGGATGAATGTCTTTTCTGAGTCACGCATTACACTCATTGAGCCCGACGGTACTGTAATCTATGACTCTATCAAAGATTCTTTGACCCTTGAGAATCATTTGAATCGACCTGAAATCCAGAAAGCTTTTGAAAAAGGAGAAGGACGAAGTCTGCGTTTTTCTGACTCTCAGGATACCCAGACTTACTATTATGCGATGGTCTTGTCCAATGGTCTTTGTTTGCGTATTGCGTCAGAAACACATTCTTTAAACACAGTTTTCCGTTCTGGTCTTTTTGTAACAACGGTTGCAGTGCTTCTTGTTTTGGTAGTGGCAATTCAGTTTTCACGAAAGTTTACACAGAAAATTATTCTTCCTATTAACCAGATTGACTTTGATCATCCAAAGGACAACAAGGTTTATCCAGAACTTGAACCATTGCTGGAAAATCTGGAGCGTCATGAAGCCATGAGAAAAGAGTTCAGTGCGAATGTATCTCATGAATTGAAAACACCATTGACTTCAATTTCAGGTTATGCTGAAATTATGGCTAATGGTCTTGTAAGAGAAGAAGATGTTCCAGTGTTTGCACAGAAAATTTATGATGAGAGTCGCAATCTGTTTCATAAGATAGAAGATATCATTAAAATATCACGTCTTGATGAATCTAAACTTCCATTTCAATTGGAAGATGTCAATTTTCGTGCTGTCATTGAATCAGTTCTGGAACATCTGGAACCACAGATTGAAAAGAAAAACATCAATGCTCATCTTGAATTAGCTGATGTAACCGGAAAAGGAATTGTATCAGTGACCGAAGAAATCCTGTATAATCTGATTGAAAATGCAGTGAAATACAACAAGAATAATGGTTCACTGACTGTACGTTTATCACAGGATATGCATTTTATTCATATTGAAGTTGAAGATACGGGAATAGGAATTTCAGAGGAAGATTTACCACGTATTTATGAACGTTTTTATCGCTCAGATAAAAGTCATTCCCAGCAGATTGAAGGATCAGGACTCGGTTTATCGATTGTTAAACATGGCTTGTTTCTTTTAAATGGAGAAATTAAAGTGGAAAGCACTTTGCATCAGGGGACTAAATTTATAATTGATTTGAAAAAACATGCTTAAATGAGAAATCGCAGTTCTGCGATTTCTTTTTATCATTCAAAAGGGTATAATAAAAATCGTGGTGAATGGTTAGGTTGAAGTAGGGGAAAGAGGTTGTTTCAGGTTTTAGTGGCACAGTCCAACCACCTGTTCAAAATAGACCGCTGTATTCACCGAGGAATGGAAATTTTCTTTGCGTTCGATAGTGCAGACTGTCTGGTGCAGTTGAAACAGAACAGTTTTGATGCATTGATTTTAAAGTATGAGTTAAAGCAGACAGAAGATGTCAGTGTATGTGAACTTTTATCGGAAGCGGATCATATGAAAATCTCCACTTTTTTTATTTCAGCAGAGATGGAAGAAGAAGTCCTTAAGATGCTGTTTCGGTTTGAAATCTCACATTATTATCTTGAACCAGTCTCTTTTCAGGAATTGTTTCAAAGAATCATTGAATTAAAAACACATCATGAAAATGCCTCTTTGACAAAAAGAATTACAGAGCTGCTTCATGTTTTGGGGATTCCGAATTCTGTTCAGGGGTTTACCTATCTTCAGGAAGCAATCGCTAATTGTTATTACCATGATGATTATATGAAGGGGATTACAAAATATCTGTATCCTCTGCTGGCGCTACAGCATCATACGACTGCCAGTGCCGTTGAAAAGTCAATGCGTCATGCGATTGAACTGGCTTTTAATCGTGCTGAATATACATCTTTGTATGATTTCTTTAAAGGAACGATTCGTACAGACAAAGCAAAGGCAACCAACTCGCAATTTATTTCAATGTGTGTCGATTATTTAAGGAATGAAGAACTGTAGTCAACTGCAGTTTTTTTTCATATTCTTAAATGAGGTGAGAGGATGGATTTAAGAAAAATAAGAAAAAAACTGCATGAAAATGCAGAAGTATCAGGTCAGGAGTATAAGACAAAGCAGATTTTAAAAGATGTTCTTGGTAAGCATGATGGCTTACTGATGGAAAATCATGATGATTGTTCGTTTTATGTGTTCTATAACTTTCATAAAGAAAAAACAGTGATGATTCGTGCTGAAATGGATGGTATCAGTATTGAAAACCAGTGCAGACATGCATGTGGACATGATGGTCATATGAGCATGGTATGTGGGGTCTCTGGATATTTAAATCAGCTAAACGATTTTTCAGTTAATGTTCTGCTTGTATTTCAATCATCTGAAGAAACTGGTGCGGGAGCTTTGAACATCCTGAATGATCCTGTTTTTTTAAAGTTGTGTCCAGATCAAGCGATTGGTATACACTGTTATCCCATGAATGAAACAGGTTTCTATGTCAGAAAAGGAATTATGTGTGCATCAGGGAGAGAAGTGAAAGCTGCATTTACTGGTGAATCAGGCCATTGTGCTCTTCAATTAAAAAATACTGCAATAAAAAAGTGCACCGAATTTTTATATGATCTTCATGAAAAAGAATTTGAAAATGGTTTTATCAGTATGAATATTGTTCAGTGCGGTTCATCATGTAATCAGGTTGCAGAGCATGCTTATGCAAAAGGGACGATTCGTGCATTAAGTCGCAGCAGTGAAAAACAGATGATGGACTGGCTGAAGAAATATGAAGCAACCTTTGAGTTTTCGGCAGGGTATCCGATTTTAAGAAATGCTGCATCTTTAGTGAACTGCGCAATGCGCTGTGGGGCACAGTCTTTGGATTCACCCATGTTTATCTGTGATGATTTTGCCTATTATGCACAGTGTCTTCCATCGGTGTATGTACTGATGGGAATGAAAAGTGAATTTCCGCTTCATCATCCTGATTTTGAATTTGATGATGAGCTGCTGGAAAAAGGGGTAGAGTTTCTAGTAAAAATACTTGAAAATTTATGAATTTTATTAAGACAAAAAGATATGTCTGTGCTATACTAACAGTGGCTTTAATTTAGTGCGAGACACTAAGAAGGGAATATAATGGCATCTATATGTCTTTTTTGTGCGATTATCAGCCTTTCTGTGTCTTGCAGGAAGGCTTTTTTGTGGTATAAAGGAGACCTCATTATGAAAAATCTGTTCTGTTTAAAAGACCTCAGTGTTGAAGAAATCATCCATATCTTAGATGTTGCCAAAGAATGCAAACAAGGGAAATACATCGATGCATGCAAGGGGAAAATTGCAGCAAATCTGTTTTTTGAGCCTAGTACAAGAACGCAGTATTCATTCCAGGTAGCGCAGGCAAAACTGGGCTTCCATGTGATTTCATTCAATGCATCAGCTTCCAGTATGAACAAGGGTGAAACTTTCTATGACACAGTAAAGACATTCAGTTCATTTGGTGTGGATGCACTGGTCATTCGTGATCGTCAGGATGAATACTATAAACAGCTGGAAGGTATCAAGACGCCAATTCTAAGTGGTGGAGATGGCAAGAAAGATCATCCAACTCAGTCACTTCTGGATTTGATGACTATCCGTGAACAGTTTGGTTCATTTGAAGGTTTGAAGATTGCGATTGTTGGGGATGTGAAATACAGCCGTGTTGCGCATACCAACATTGAAGTTATGGAGCGTTTGGGAATGAAGTGCTATATCAGTGGTCCTGAAGAGTTCCGTGAAGATGAATATGAATACATCGATTTTGAAACAGCATGCAGAGAAATGGATATTATCATGCTGCTTCGTGTTCAGCACGAACGTCATGAATCTGAAATGCAGATTTCAAAAGCTGAATACCATGAGCGTTTCGGTTTGACTATGGAACGTGTCAACATGATGAAAGAAAATGCCATCATCATGCATCCTGCACCATTCAACCGTGGTGTGGAAATTGCAGATGATGTGGTGGAATGTGAAAAGAGCCGTATCTTCCCACAGATTGAAAATGGTGTGTATGTGCGTATGGCAGTGATGATGCGTGCACTGGAGGACTAACATGAGTTTTGTCCTGAAAAATGGTGAAGTCTATCTGAATGGCAAGATTCAGAAAAAAGACTGTCTGATTGATGATCTGGGGCGTCTGGTTGTAGCAGATGATATTGATTTACCGGATGTCGATGAAGTACTGGACTGTTCCAGTACACTGATTGTACCTGGTTTGATTGACCCGCACGTACATCTAAGAGAGCCAGGATTTGAATACAAAGGCAACATGGCTTCTGAAACAAAAGCCATGGCAAAAGGAGGATTTACAACGGTTTTCTCCATGCCTAACCTCAATCCTGTACCAGATTCTAGAGAACATATGAAAGTTCAGCTGGATGCAATTGAGCACAATGCCCTGATCAAAGTGATTCCCTACGGTGCAATTACAAAAGGTGAAAAAGGACTTGAACTTTCAGAAATGGAAGAATTAAGTGAGTATACAATTGCCTTCTCAGACGATGGAAAAGGTGTGCAGACTGAGGAAATGATGCGTGCTGCAATGAAAAAAGCGGCTGAACTCAACTGCATTATCGTCGCTCATTGTGAAGATGAAAGTGAACTTAAGGCAGGCGGATGCATTCATGATGGTCATAAGGCACAAGAAATGGGTCTTGTGGGCATCAATTCTGAAAGTGAATGGAAACAGATTGAACGCGATATCAAACTGGCTGAAGAAACAGGATGCCAATATCACATCTGTCACATCTCAACTAAAGAAGGTGTTGAACTGGTGCGTCAGGCGAAAAAGCGCGGCGTTAATGTCAGTGCAGAAGTCACTGTGCATCATTTGTTGATGTGTGAAGATGACATCAAGGAAGATGATGGACGTTACAAGATGAATCCGCCGCTTCGCTCAAAAGAAGATCAGGAAGCTCTGATTGCAGGGGTGAATGATGGTACGATTGAAATGATCTGTACAGACCATGCACCTCACTCTGAAGAAGAAAAATCACGAGGCTTAGCGAAATCACTGATGGGTATCACAAGTTCTGAATATGCCTTCTCTCTGGTTTACAGCGGTCTGGTAAAAACAGGAAAAGTGAAACTTGAAACAGTGCTGGATGCAATGAGCTACAACGTTGCCAATATTTTTGGGATTGAAGGCGGCGACTTGACGAACTTTGAAAAGGCAAATCTTGCGATGTTTGACTTGATGCATCGTGAAAAGATTACCGAAAAAGGTCTTCTGACCAAAGGAAAGAGCACACCATTTATTGGATGGTATGCTCATGGTGTATGCCTATTGACTGTCTGTGACGGACAGATTGTCTACAGGAGGGATATTTAATGAAGAAAAGAAAAATTGTTTTGGCCAACGGCGTTGAACTGAAAGGGAAAGGCTTTGGAAGCACGAAGGAAGCTTTATGTGAAGTTGTCTTCAATACAGCAGTTGTTGGTTATCAGGAAATTTTAAGCAATCCTGGCTATACAGAAAAGATGATTGTCATGACATATCCTTTGATTGGGAATTATGGCATGATTGATGAAGATTATGATTCAAAACTGATGGGGCCTAAAGCTCTGATCGTTCGTGAATTCAATGATAAACCAAGCAATTTCCGTTATACAAAAACACTCAGCGAAGTGATGGAAGAAAACGATGTAGTCGGTCTGACTCATCTGGATACAAGAAAATTGACTCGCATTCTTCGTGATGAAGGCAATATGGTTGGACTGATCTGCGATGTAGAAGTCAGCCATGAAGAAGCAATGGCTAAAATTGCAGCTTACACAGCACCAGAAAATCTGATTGCGAAAGTATCCTGCAAGAAGAAATGGTACAGCCGCTGTGCGAATCCAAAGTACAGTGTGATTGTGATTGACTGTGGTGTAACGTATGGTCTTGTGCGTGAACTCAACCACAATGGCTGCAACGTGACTGTTGTACCTTACAACATGTCTGCAGAAGTTATTTTATCCATGAATCCAGATGGCATCGTGGTTGCAGGTGGTCCTGGCAATCCAAATGATGCAGCAGAAACATTGGAAACATTAAGACAACTGCAGGGGAAGAAACCGCTGTTTGGAATCAGTGCAGGCTATCATCTGTTAGGTCTTGTCAACAACATGAACCTGGTCAAGATGAAAACTGGACGCCATGGCGGTAACCATCCAGTAAAAGTGCTGGAAAATGGTAAGGTGGAAATTGCTTCCCTGAACCATGATTGGCTGATTGAAAAAGAGAGTCTGGAAAACCAGGCAAAGCTGACTCACGTGAACATTCTGGATGATTCAGCTGCAGGATTTACAATTGAGAAAGACAATGTGATGGCTACACTGTATCATCCTGATGCAGCAGCCAATCCAAACGATACAGCTGCCCTGATGAATCAGTTTGTAGCAATGATGAAAGGAGGAAATCAGAATGCCTAGACGTACGGATATTAAAAA
>JAZRUQ010000057.1:0-4643 GCA_045652605.1 Erysipelotrichaceae bacterium | reverse complement strand
ATTGTATCGTATTGATGGTTACTACATGTTTGATGGAGAAAGAGTCAACTTTGAGTTTCAGATTAAAGCACTGGTGCATCGTTTCTGGTCAGAGATTGAGCATCAGGTAGTCTATAAAAATCCACACATCATCTTTAATGACCGTTTTATGAAATCTGTGCTTTCATCCATTCATGATAATCTTGAAGTAGTAGACCATCAGCTTCAGATTGTGTATGAACAGATGCTGACACAAAGTGCAGAAAATACAGATTTTGGTATGAGTGAACAGGGATTCAAATCATTTCTTGCCAAGTCCATCAATGATCTGTATTCATTGAAAATGGTTGAATCATTAGGATTTACTACTGACTTTAAAAAGTGCAGTGCAATCTTAAGTCAGTATATCTACATCAAGGATTTTATCAATGCGGAAAATCCGCACTTTAAGATGATTGAATATTTTGAACATTTCAATTATCTGAAGATTTCTGATCTTGATTTTACGAAGCCGATTTATCTTGAACATGAATTTTCTCATCCTGATCCATTCTGTGATGAGCTGGGTAAATACTGGCAAAGTGTATTGAACACAGACTATGAATGGCATGTATTCTTTGTGATGCTTTTTGCGGTAGAACCTGGAAATAACATGGAAGACTTCCGCGTCTTCCTTGAAATCATGCGTCAGCTGATTGTTGAAAAGAACTGGTATGACAGTGTGTTTTCTGAGTGTTCCACTCTGGTTTCTCAGATGGCAAAAGATGCATTGGTGCAGTGCATTGCCAAGTGCATGATCAAATCAGGACGCATTGATATCATTTATGAAGAAAAACTGTTGAAACTGATGGGAATCTTTAGAAAGCATGTCGATGCATTGTCCAGTTTCTGCAGTGATGATGAACATTTAATCAAAATCCTTCCGGATTCTTTGAAACATCTGGAAAGAAAACTTAACGGTATTTTTTAAACATATTTTGCCTGTCTGAACATAGAATTTACTGAAGTGGAGGAGATTTTATGAACAAGCAGGCTTTTACTTTTCTGACATTGTTTACTTTGGTGGTGCTGTTGGGCGTGTATTATATCACCTTGCCTGTAGATTCAGTGGTGATTGAACCTGATCAGCTGATTACATCCATTGAGGAAAATGTGATTGAACAATACAACGAGCTCAAACAACAGCAGCATGAAGAAACCAGAAATCAAAATGAACAGGTGATTTCCAATAGTCTGACAACCAGTGAAGAAAAACTGGAGGCATTGCGTCAGAACACATTGCTGGAAGGAACTGTTTTGTTTGAAGACAATGTGGTTTCCTTACTGAAGGAAAATGGATTTGAAAATTGTTTTGTGGAGAAAAATGATCAGGTGCTTCGTGTTGTGCTGCCATTGGAAATGAAATCACAAAAGACAGCTGTAAAAGTAATTGGACTTGTTGATGCGATTTGTGATGAGGAGTTGTTGATTGAAGTTTCTTTTGAATAAGAATTGATTTCAAAATATGAAAGAATCTGATATAATAGCATTAATAGTGAGGTGGAATTTATGGCACAAGAATATATTGTCATTAAAGAAAAGACTGAACAGTCAGGATTAATTGCACTTTCAAAGGGTGTATATGAAACAATCGCAAAGATTTCAATGGAAGAAGTTGAAGGCTGTGTGCTTGTTGATGCGAAAAAGGCTGTAGTCTGCCGAATCGAAAACAATCGTCTGCATGTTGGTGTTGAAACCAAGGTAAAATACGGTGTGAATGTGAATCATATCTGTGAAGAAGTTCAGGATCGTATTACACAGAATATTCAGTTAATGACAAATCTGAAATGTGGAAGTGTAGATGTAAAAGTTTCTGGATTTGTTTTCTAAAAACTATTGACGCAACTATGAAGTTGTGTTATTCTATTTGAGCAAATAAAGATGTGGAAAGTAGAAGATTCTTCTCACCCGAATTCCTAAGGAATTGGGTCGACGCTGCAGAAAGACTTGATTAGAAATAAGTTTGAAGCGGGAAGAATGTGTCTGTCCTGCTTTTTTTGATGAATTGGAAAGAGGTGTCTTTTATTAGCAAGAAACATGGAACTGAAGAATTGGTCAATGAGAACATCCGTTTTAAGGAAGTCATGGTCATTTCTGCTTCTGGTGAGCAGCTCGGTGTAATGATGCGCCGTGAAGCTCTGGAAAAAGCATACGAATCAAATCTGGACCTGTTGTGTGTAGCACCAAATGCTGTACCTCCAGTATGTAAAATTCTGGATTATGGACGTTATCGTTTTGAACAACAGAAGAAAGCAAAGGAAGCAAAGAAGAAACAGCATGTAACTGAAGTCAAGCCGCTTCGTCTGTCTCCTGTTATTGATACTCATGACTTTGAAACAAAACTGCGCCAGGCTAGAGGCTGGGCAGAAGATGGCATGAAGATCAAGGTTGACATGAGATTCCGTGGACGTATGATTACACGTCAGGACGTAGGGAAGCAGGTCATGAATCAGTTCATTGAACAGATGTCAGATGTAGCTGGCATCGACAAGCAGCCGACAATGGAAGGTAATACATTGTCAGTAGTATTGACGCCAAAGAAAAAATAGGTAAAGGAGAGTAAAGATTATGCCTAAAATGAAGACAAAAAAAGCGCTCGCTAAGCGTGTAAAAAGAACAGGATCAGGACAGCTGAAGAGAGGTCATGCATATGTATCACACTTCGCTGCCAACAAAACACATAAGCAGAAAGTTCAGCTGAGAAAGTCTGCCTTGGTTTCCAAGAGCGATATGAAGCGTATCAAACTGCTGATTCAGGACTAATCGAAGGAGGAAATTACGATGAGAGTAAAAACTGGTAAGGTAACTAGAGCACGTCATAAGAAAGTGCTGAAGCTGGCTAAGGGTTATTTTGGCTCAAAGCACCTGCTGTATAGAACTGCACACGAACAGGTAATGCGTTCACTGCGTTACAGCTATATCGGACGTAAGCAGACTAAGCGTGAAATGCGCAAGCTGTGGATCGCTCGTATCAACGCTGCTGCAAGAATGCACGATATCAGCTATTCAAAGCTGATGCACGGTCTGAAGCTGGCTAACGTAACAGTTAACAGAAAGATGCTGTCTGAAATCGCTATTCACGATGAAGCTGGATTTGCAGCAATCGTTGAAGTGGCTAAGAAAGCACTCAACGCTTAATTAAGGCTAAATACAAAACGACTCGATGATACGAGTCGTTTTTTTTTACTGATGTTTTTATTTCTGATATAATTATAGCAAAGATGAACGGAGTAAAAAGATGAAAAAAATAGTTGTCTTTATCATTGTATTTTTGCTGCTGGGACGTTTTAGTACAAAATCTGTCAAGTTAAATCATGATGAGATAATGCGTGGAGATCTGTCATCGATTTCTGGCGAATATGTGAATTCAAAAGGGAAGATCATCAACCTTGAAGATGACATATCGGATCGATTAAGAGATGATGTCATGTATCATGAAGGGACTTATTATATGAATGTTTCAACAGATGATGGTCTGTTTGGGGTAGGGCTTACAATTTATCCTGCTGGTGTTGAGGTTTTGGGCTGGGATTTTGATGAAGGCTATGTTGTGATCAAGACGGATACATCCAAAATACGATTATGTTATGGACATGATTTGCCGACGTCTGCTGAAGAAATCTTTGAGAAGAAATAATGAATGAAAAAAGGAATCTTGGTAGATTCCTTTTTTGTTTAATTAAGCTTCCAACTGAGCGATAGATGCATCCAGACGCTTCAGGCTTTCTTCTTTACCTAAGATTGCAGCAATTTCAATTGCTCCACCTGGAGTAAATGCCTTACCTGTCAGAGCGATACGAACAGGGAACAGCAGCTGACCATTTTTGATGCCAAGAGTCTGAACCAGGTTCATCAGCACATCGTGCAGGTTTGCCTGTGACCAGTCATCAGTAACAGCCAGAGTTTCTCTAGCAGCTTTCAAAGATGCCAGTGCAATTTCAGGGTTTGTCTTCATCTTCTTGTTGATGTACAAATCATTTGCATAAGTTGGATAGTTATCGAAGAAATCCAGCATTTCATTGATTTCACCAAGAACTGATACACGCTGATGCAGAATTTCTGCAATCTGTACTGTATCATAATCAGCTTTAACAGCTTCCTTGATGTATGGCAGAACCAGTTCATGATACTTTTCAGGTGTCATGTTTCTCAGATACATACCATTCATCCACTTCAGCTTTTCAATGTCAAAGATTGAACCAGAAGTACCGATTCTCTTCACGTTGAATGCTTTCTTCAGTTCTTCCAGAGTGTAGATTTCCTGATCTGTTTCAGGAGACCATCCCAGCAGTGCGATGTAGTTGATGATAGCTTCTGGCAGATACCCCTTAGCAACCAGATCCTGGAAAGAAGCATCACCATTGCGCTTTGACAGCTTATGGTGTTCATCTTTCATTACAGGAGGGCAGTGTACATAGATTGGCTTTTCCCAGCCGAATGCTTCATACAGCAGGTTGTACTTAGGTGTACTTGACAGATATTCATTACCACGTACAACGTGAGTGATTTCCAACATATGGTCGTCAATAACGTTAGCGAAGTTGTAAGTAGGGAAACCATCCGACTTCAGCAGGATACTTTCATCCAGAGTGCTGTTTTCAACTGTGATTGTACCGTAAACTTCA
>JAZRUQ010000056.1:0-2624 GCA_045652605.1 Erysipelotrichaceae bacterium | reverse complement strand
CTCATCAAGATCAAATGTCCATCTATATGAAACTGTTCAATCATGACATTCTCAATGATGATCTCTGTGAGAAAGCACTGGATATTCTATACAACCAAAGGGCAAAAGATCTGATTATGCGATACATCCCATATAAAACTCCATTTGCCCATAAAACAGGAGGACTGGACTATCTGGTGCATGACTGCGGCATCATGACACTTGGTGACATCAGTTTCTATTTTGGTGTCTCTGCATGGGATTGTCAGGATATTGATGGCAATCGTGCCCTTGCAGGCAAGATTGGACGTTTAGTTTACGATTACTATACAAAATAAAGGTTATCCTTCGATAACCTTTTTTAAATTACTTTTAATATTTCTTTTAATCCGTAGACAATTCCTTCATCATCGTTGGATTTTGTAACATAACACGCTGTATTTTTCACAAGATCTTCTCCATTTTCCATGGCAACACTATGCTGAATGGAACTTAACATTTCCATGTCATTCATATCATCACCAAAGACAGCGATTTCATCCAGTTGGAACCTCTCTTTTTCACATACCTCAACAATCGCAGAATACTTGGAAATCTGATTCGGAACCACCATGATCACTTCACCAAAATCCGTCAGATACAGATTCGCTTTATCTGAAATCTTTTCTTTCAGTTCTTCAAACAGTTCAACAGGAAGCTGTCCTTCACGATTGACCAGATTATGTGTATAAATCATGATTTTAACAGTCTGAGATTCACAGGATTCATCAAGTTCAACAATCTTACGTTCCTGAAGTCCCCATTCATCAATGTGTGTTTCATCAAATTCATAATTAAAAGCATGAACTTCGTCTTTCATCTGAAGCACAAGATGAATACCCTGAAAAGAGTTCACTGTTTTAATCACTTCATGTACAACATCTTGATCAATAAATGTATAATCAGTGCATCCATGAATCATACGACATGCCCCGTTACAGAAAATACCTCCATCAAACAAATCAAAAGTATCCTGTGTCCATCCTGGGAGCATCTTATCTAAAGTTTTTGGACGCGCAGTCGCAATATACACCTGAATTCCCTTTTGTCTGCACTTGTTCAAGGCTTCTTTTGAACTTTCTGATATTGTTTTCTCTGAAGTCAAAAGAGTACCATCCAAATCAAAAAATACTGCTTTCATCAAATTCACCATTTTTCTATTTCAATTATGTCAAATCTTTGATCCAGTTGTCTTTTTTCAACTGAGAAAGTGACCAGAATGCTTTTATGATATTCCCGCTTCTTAAAACAAGATACAGGACAGGAGCACTCCAGTCAAATAAAAACGCACCCACAAAACCCAATGGAATTGCCACCAGCCAGATTGAAATCGCATCAATCTTTAAAAGACGATCAGTATAGCCCCCGCTTTTAATTACCCCATTGGATAGAATAGAACAGATTGCCATAAAGAAAACTGTGATTGAGGCTGCATAGCCCATCTCTCTGGCAAGAATCTTTGTGGCATCGCTTACCTGATAGAAATTAATCAGAAATGGCAGAATCACCTGCAATGAAACAGCCATAAGCACACCTAAACCAATGCTCAGCAGAACAAAGCGTCTGCTGTCTTCCTTAGCTCCTTGATAATTTTTAGCACCAATCATATTTCCTATCATAATGCTGGCGGCCATGGCAATTCCCTGTGCAAACACATTCGGAATCTGCCATCCCATATGCACAATGGAATTGGCCGTAACATAATTTTCTGAAATTCTTCCAGTAATCATCGTCTGAGCTGAACTGGACAGATTATACATCAAATCAATCACCAGCAAAGGCATTGACACTTGAATGAACTTGATAAACAGATCTTTACTAATCCAGGGATGAAATTCTTTCAGTTTAAAACGAAGATTCTTTTCCATCACAAACAGATAAATCATCACAACAATCAATTGAGCAAAATAACTCAAGGAAGTTGCAAGCGCAGCACCTGCAGCCCCCATAGCAGGGGCACCAAGATGACCAAAAATAAAGACCCAGTTCAAAAACACATTGAATCCACATGTAACGATTGTTGAATACAGCCCAACTTTAACTGAACGCACACCACGAAGCATGATGATGATTCCTGAACTTAAGGACAGAATAGGAAAACTGTACTTGATGTATTTCAAGTAACCAAGCCCAGGCTCAACAATTGAATCCATATTGCTGTAGATTCTCAGGATCTCATACGGAAAAAAAGAAGTGATTACAAAGAAGACAATTCCAATCCCTAAACTGAACACCATGATGAGCGACATCAGTTTTTTTATGCGCGCAAGATTGTTGTTGCCATAATCCTGTGCAGCAATAATCACAGCACCACCCGCAAGACCACTGGTAAATGTCACAGATAGCCATAAATAAGTCGTACAGATGCTCACCGCAGATATACTTGCTTCTCCTAAAGTTCCAATCATCAAATTATCAATCAACGTTACAAGCAGATTGATCACTTGCTGAAATCCTGCAGGAAGTGCTAAATATAGTATTTCTTCAAAAAATTTTCTATCTCTTTTCATATCTCAATCTTACCAGACATTTCCTCAATGCACAAAAAAAACTGCCTTTAAGCAGTCGATTTTTTAATGGAGCGGGTGATGAGAATCGAACTCACG
>JAZRUQ010000055.1:0-2502 GCA_045652605.1 Erysipelotrichaceae bacterium | reverse complement strand
ACATAGATTCCATCCGGTTTAATATCCAGAAGATCTAAAGATTCATATAACAAGACACTGTAATGTTTCATACACTATACCGCCCCATTAATTCTTTCAGCGAGTTCATCAAGACTTTCAACACTTTCATTGTGTGCTTCCCATCTTTCTTGATCCCACAGTTCAATGTACTTATTGGCTCCAACAAACACACATTCCTTTTTCAGACCAGCCAAGGCAATCAGCTTGCTGGAAATCAGGATTCTTCCCTGATTGTCCAATGTCACTTCACTGGCAAGACGGAACATCTGTCGTACATATTCACGGGCATCTCTGGAATTCTCAGACAAAGCTTCCAGCTTTTCGCTTTTCTTCATCCATTCTGAAGTCGGATAAATGCATAAGCATCCATCAAGACCACGATTGATCCAGAATGTTTCACCCAGTTCATAACGAAACTTTGCAGGTACAATGATACGTCCTTTAGTGTCGATGTTGTGTACAATTTCATCACTAAACATGTATCATCCCCCACTTTCTATTCCATTACCGCCACTTTCTACCACTTACTACCACTATTCTATCACTAAACATCCTACAGTAAAAGAATTATTTTAAGAAATTCTCATCTTTTTTCTTGCAATAATCGTAAAAAAATGCTTCATTCCTCAAGTTTTTTCATTCCTGTAAAAAACGCACAAAAAAAGAAGAGCTTTCGCCCTTCTTCGTGGTTATAAATAAAGAATTTCGTCATCTGTAACCAGATATTCATCAAACTTCTGCATCAGAAAATCATTTACCTTATTACGGAATTCTATTGAAAATTCATTGACCCTTGCACTAGATGCAACCTTTGGATTAATCCATCTTTTCTTTGCATTAATCACCCTGAATAAACCTGATTCCGGCTTGTTTTCAGCCCTTTTTACGCTTTTTAGCTGACAGAACGACTTCCACATAGCAGCTGTTTTTTCATTGCTTAAAAGCTTTGAAACCACATGATTTTCATCAACATATAAATCATCTTCACTCAAAACATGCCATTTGATTGCCATTTCAATCAGATCAGCCAGCAGCTGCATAATCAGACGATCAGCATCCGCAACATAGATCTTCGATGTTTCCAGTGTACACAGCGCAAAACGTTCCGCCACATCAGCACTTTTAAAACAGATTTCAGGATCACCCATCTCATTCACCGATACACACAAATCCTGGTAAAACTTACGAATCTCATCCAAGGTACAGAACCCATAATTGTACAGATTGCTGAGTGTATATTCCAGACGGTCCGATGAAAGCATCGGTGTATCATTGTCCGCAATCGGATACACATGATAATCGGCAATCTCCTCTACTGAAATCTCATATTTCTTCAAAAGATTCATTAATTCATATGAACCCTTAAGAATTTCCAGAGTCTTTTCTTCAGTTGATTCCTGATTCATATGATCACGATGCAGAAAATCAATCACATGGGAAAATGCAGGAGTTGCCACATCATGAAACAACGCCGCTAAAGTCTGCTTCATATCTTCAGTAAAGTGCCATACAATCAAAGCACAACCTACTGAATGCAGATAACGACTGTACTCTTTTAAATTGATAAACAAAGGAAACTGCGTATATTCACACCCACAGTTCATTCCTACATTCTTTATTCTTTTCATGATGTCCAACTGCAGAAATTCATCTAGAAATTCCGGCATTTCATCATGATATATTTTCCATAATTCACGCATAAAATAAAAAACAGCTTTTCAGCTGTTTTCCTTATTTTGCCTGACAAGATGGGCAAACGTGATGTGGCAGCTTGTATTCGCCGCAGCTAGGACACTTAACCAGAGTTGGAGCCTGGAGTTTGAAATGTGTTCTACGTTTTGCTTTTCTTGTTTTAGAGTTTCTTCTCTGCTGTACAGCCATGTCATTACCTCCTATTGATCTTCAAACTTGAATTCTTTTAGCTTTGCTAAGCGGGGATCAATCTCATTCCCTTTTCTTCTCTGATACTCTGCTTCGCTTAAGATTTCCCATCCATCCCCTGAAGGATAAACAGCATCATCTTTGACCACTTTCAGCGGCACTTCGGAGAGAATCAGTTGAAAGATGACCGGATTCAGATCGATCCAGTCTTTCCTGCAGACATGAATTTCTTCATCTTCCACAGGATGAAACGAAAAGATTTCTGTTGCTTCCAGATCAAACGGAACAACTACATCTTCAAGTGTGATAGCACATGGCAGAACCATTTCTCCGCTCACCTCAAGATCAACGGTCAGTCTTTCTTCAGTGACATCATAATAGCCTCTGCCGTCAACCTGTACATCATACAGATTTCTCAGACGATCGAGATGTTCAAACGATTCGCTGGTAAATTCAAGATCATCATGAAACTCAAATCCCTTTTCACTCGTCTGAATCAGCTGTGTTTTCGTCCATTTCACGCGCACTTCACCCTATTTCGTTAACGTACATATTATAGAGAAATGTTCTCATAAAGTCAATCAATTTCTCACATTAAAA
>JAZRUQ010000054.1:0-15726 GCA_045652605.1 Erysipelotrichaceae bacterium | reverse complement strand
CCATTGTTTTAAACCATTGCACCAGACCTGTCGACCATCGCAGTATTCCGCATAATACGGATTGATTGTCCCCAGTTTACGAATATAGGTATTGAAAATCTCATCAACAATTCTGCTGATATTTTCAAAAATATTGCGGTTGTGCACATAATACTGATCAAAGGCTGTCGAGTTGGTAATATCAAAACTGTATCCTTTTGAACGATACCATTCCGTATACACACGATTCATGACCAGCGAAATCTGACAATAGATGTTGGCACGCAGCGACTGCTCAGGCCAGGTTGGATAAATCTCAGAAGATGCTACATTTTTAATGTAGTCACGAAAAGAAACCGTCACATTGGATGCACTGGCAGTAGGACGCCCTAAATGCACTGTAACATACTTGGGAATAATCGGATAATTCAACACCCATTGCATCTGAAGACCATTGTCATTGATGGCTTCATAACTTGCACAGGAATGACGCGTCCTGTTAAGAAGCTGATGATCTGGAATCACATTGACTTCCGTTTCTGCATATCTTCGTGATTCCGGAAGCAGCTCCACATTCAACAAAGCAATCTGCCCTGCAAAAATCTGAACGCCCTGCATAATTTGAGTCTGATAATTTTCTTTTTCAATCATCACATCCACAGTTGAATAAGGAATCTGTGTGTTATCAGGATTCAATGAATACGACACATCCGGTGCTTCAATATCATCAAACTGGACAAAACCATTGTTATCTGTCGTTTTGACAAAAGAATCCATTGAAACAAGCACTTCGCTTAAAGGCAAAGCTTCCTGTGCAACAGACACCTGTACAACAAGTTTTCCAAAGGCCATACTTTCCACCTCCAACGCATTTTATTCATTGGATTTGAAATGATGCAGGCAGCTGTCCATAAACTGTATCAGATTATTCACCTGATCCAATGTGTTATGCACACTGAAGCTCGCTCGAAAATGTCCTGTTGTCTTGTGTCCTTTGATACCGATGATGCGGTGTTTCTCACAAAGTTCTAAAAATCTTTGTTCATCCTCATTAGAATTCATTTTAAAGGTACAGTTCATCCATGAGCGATTCTTTTTCACAAGAGGCATGAAGATTTCCTGCTGATCAAGAAACTTGTAAAACAGATCTGCTTTCTGCTGATTTTCAAGATACATCAGCTCTTTTCTTTTCAAGAGTTCTGATGCCACAAGATAAACCATGCCAATGGATAAAACAGGTGGTGTATTGACTAAAGAATCACATTCTATCTGTTTCATATAACTGATCAGGGGATTCAGATTCACTTTAAAATTCAAGTCTTTGCGCACAAATACAAGACTCATGCCGCTTAATCCAAAATTCTTCTGTGTCGACGCATAACAGAGCGCATACCTTGAAAAATCTATCTTCTCAATTCCCAGCACACTGGAAACATCCGCAATCACAGGACAATCACATGTAAAATCCGGTGTTCTTGTACCATAGATTGAATTGTTTACACACACATGCACATAATCATAATCACCTGATATTTCTTTTGGAAAATCACTTAAATCATACGGATGATTTGAAGCATCATACAGCACATCACATCTTCCATATGCAATTGCCGCATCATAAGCCAGTCTAGAAAATAACCCTGTAATCAAATAGCCTGCTTTCTTCTCAAGCAGATTCTCCGGAATCATCAGAAACTGAAAGCTGGCACCTCCTGAAAGAAACAGGATTTCCATCTGTTCAGGTACATCAAGAAGTTCTCTGATGGTCTTTCTGCATATGCTCAATAGATACAGAAACTCATCTGAACGATGCGACACTTCCAAAATTGAGGGATCTTTTTGAATCCACTTGCACAATTGATCTAAAACCTGTCGATTCTGCTGAGCAGGACCTGCTGAAAAAATCATAGAATCACCACTATATTTTATAAAAAAAGGAAGGGATTATTCCCTTCCAATCAATTTAAAGATTTCTTCTTTCTGGTTTTCCATATCCTGATAACCCAGTTCATACAGTTTCTGCAGATTTTCAGGGTCACCTGAGAATCGTTTCACTGGAATTGTTTCAGATGGACGAATCAGTACCGCATTGCCTTTTTCTACTTCTTCAGCAATCAGACCCATCTGACGATTGTAGTTTTCATGACGATGTGTATAGTCATAGACCATCTTGTCATGCTTAGGGTAGTTGGCCTTCATAAACCATTTCATGAATGCACCTGCAGGCTTGCGGACATATCCTGCTGGTTTTGTCACAATCACAATGTTTTTATCGCATCCGACTTCAAGTGCACGTTCAATCGGAATCATGACTGTGATGCCACCATCCAGATAATCTTTGCCATTCAGCTTCTGAATGTTTCCTGCAATTGGTAAAACACATGCTGCTTTTACCGTGTTCAAATCATCATCAAAATCTTTCGCACCAAAAAATACAGTCTGACAATCATTCATGTCATACAGACCAATTTCCAGATCAATCTTGTTTTCAGTCAATGGTTTTGTATCATATTTCAGATCTTTTTTCAGCAGTTCTTCAAAGACATAATCATAGCCAACATAACGACCTTCACGCATCAATGGACGCAGTCCAATGATGTTGTTGTTGGACATATAGTCAACACTTGTCTTATGCAGCATTTCAGTGTCTTTCAGATAGTACGTGCACAGATGCAAGGCACCCATAGAAATTCCTACACCATAGTCAGTCATGATGTCATGTTCAATCATCCACGCAAGACATCCTGCAGTGTAAGCTCCACGCATGCCTCCGCCTTCAAGTACAAGTCCTAATTTACTCATTTTTATCACCTTTTCCTATTTTAATGCTTTTTAATGAAATTACCAGTTATTTCATGTAGCTTTTGACAAGTTCAACAAATTGTCTCCAATCCTCATCTTTATAATAATGTGCAGGGCAGTTTTTGCCGCTGAAATCATGATGACGCTTCAAGGCATCAATGTCCAACTCATAAGCTTTTAAAAGTACAGCAGCCAGTCTTGCAGTGTTGTCAACTGTCTTTTTGAAATCTGAACCTTCGTTGACACACATTTCGATACCTACACCACTCATGTTTCCACCATGTTCCGTGTATTGATCTCCTGCATGCCAGCCTACTTCTTCATCTGGAAGCTGATGGATAATCACATCTTCATCCACTGTATAATGCCATGAATTGACATCATCCTTGTTGGTTGCCAGATAGTCTGAATGATGCTGAGCATCAGCACTCTTGGCAAAGTTGTCCGTTTCATGAATCACAATCCAGCGGATATCGCGTTTAAGACCTGGACGATTTTTACGTCCTTCGGGAATGTACTGCGTCAACACTGGAATGTCATCCACAGCATCAAGTTCAATCCCAGCAGTTGCATATTCTCTTTCATTCAGATTCATCAGCACAAACCAGCCGCACAAAATGATCACAACACTCAAAAAAATGGAAAACACAAGTCTTGCCTGTTTTCGCAGGCGATAACGTTTCCTTTTGCGTTGTATACTCATAGCGTTTTCCTCTTGCGTGAGACCTTCTTTTCTTTGCCTTGTGCATATGCATTCAAAAGACGAATCATACGCGCATCATAATATACTTCACTGTCAAACACATCACCATTAATCAGTTCAACTCTTAAATGATCACATTGACGCTGCTTGACATACTGCCATTTCAAAATTTCATCCCAGTATAAAATCGTGCATTCACTTGAATCCTTCGGTGAATAAAAGGTCATGAATTCATCATTCATATCCAGCAATGTGCGATCTGGCGTTGCCACAAGCGCAAAACAGACCACCGTTGAGGCAATCAGTCCAATCGTAGGAAATGGAGCATCCATAAAAAGAAACAGAATGGACACCACTAAAATACCAACCAGCACTTCTGTTGGCTTGACATTCATTCTGAAAAAGACCAGTCGGCCTGATGGAATATTTCGAATTTTCAGTGTTTTAGATTTCATCGCATTTCCTCAATTCTTTTCTATTTTATCATGAGATTGGAAAGTTGTCGCAAAAAGTTGTGTTTCCTGATACAATAATTGCGGTGATAAAAATGAAAAAATTCAGTTTTGAAGTAACACATATCTGTGCACAGACAGGTGCACGCTGTGGTATTCTGCATACACCTCATGGCGATGTAGAAACCCCAATGTTCATGCCGGTAGGTACTTTGGCAACCGTGAAATTCCTGTCTCCGGAAGACATCAAGAAAATTGGTTCAGGGGTTATCCTTGCCAACACATACCATCTGTGGTTAAGACCTGGTGAAGACATTGTCGCTAAGGCAGGCGGTGTTCAGAAATTCATGAACTATGAAGGTCCGATGCTGACTGACTCGGGTGGGTTCCAGGTGTTCTCTTTGTCTGATTCAAGAAAAATCAAAGAAGAAGGCGTTACATTCAAGAGTCATCTGGATGGTTCCAAGCTGTTCATGTCTCCTGAAGTATCAATCGAAGTTCAAAACAAGATTGGTGCAGATATCATCATGTCTTTTGATGAATGCATTCCCTATCCTGCAACGTATGAATACGCAAAAGATTCTGTTGAGCGTACATTAAGATGGGCTAAGCGTGGCCAGGATGCCCATAAGCGTCCTGAAGATCAGATGCTGTTTGGAATTGTTCAGGGTGGAGATTATGAAGATCTGCGTGAACACTGCGCAAAAGAACTGGTTGCGATGAACTTTGACGGCTATTCCATCGGTGGAACAAGCGTTGGTGAAGACAAAGAAACCATGTACCGTATGATTGATTACTCCGTAAAACACCTGCCGGCTGAAAAACCTCGTTATCTGATGGGTGTAGGTGCAGTCAATGACATTCTGGAAGGTATTGAACGTGGTATTGATATGATGGACTGTGTTCTGCCGACTCGTATTGCCCGTCATGGCACATGCATGACATCACAGGGCCGTGTCAACATTAAAAAGGCCATCTATAAAGAAGACTTTACACCACTTGATCCTGAATGCGACTGCGAATGCTGCAGAAACCACACAAAAGCCTATCTGAATCATCTGTTCAGATGCAATGAAGGATTAGGAAACCGTCTGATGTCCATCCATAACCTCCGCTTCCTGTTAAAGCTGACAGAAGAAGCACGTCAGGCCATCAAGGAAGACCGTTTTGGTGATTTTAAGAAGGACATCCTGACTCGCTATAAATTTGATGAAAGAGGATTCTAATGAAAACAAGTGAATTTGATTTTAATCTACCTGAAGAGCTGATTGCCCAGCATCCTCTTTTGGACAGAAAAACTTCCCGTATGATGGTGGTTCATGCCAAAACACAGGAAGTTGAAGACAAACATTTCTATGATATTGTGGATTATTTCCATGAAGGCGATGTGCTGGTCAGAAACAACACACGTGTTATCCCTGCCCGATTGTTCGGGACTAAAGAAGAAACAGGAGCTCATGTCGAACTGCTTCTTCTCAATCATGAAGGTGATGTATGGGAATGTCTGACAGGCAATGCCAAAGTTGTAAAAATCGGAACAGTCGTTTCCTTTGGAGATGGAAAACTGCGTGCACGCTGTGTTGAAATCGGTGAAAAAGGACTGCGCAAATATGAAATGATCTATGAGGGCATCTTCATGGAAGTGCTGGAAGAGTTGGGCAATGTACCGCTTCCACCATACATTCATGCCAAACTGGATAATCCTGAACGCTATCAGACTGTTTATGCAAAGGTGGAAGGAAGTGCAGCAGCACCGACGGCAGGACTTCACTTCACTGATGAAATCTTTGCCCAGCTGAAAGAAAAAGGTGTACAGATTGTCGATGTGACATTGCATGTGGGTCTGGGTACATTCCGTCCAATGGATGTCGACACTGTAGAAGACCATCAGATGCACTCAGAAGCTTATTTCATGTCCAGTGAAACAGCAGATGCACTGAACCTGGCCATCGCTGAAAACCGCCGTATCATTACAGTAGGTACAACATCAACACGTACTGTTGAAGCCATCTACAACAAATATGGCACATTCAAGGAATGCTCAGGACAGACAGATATCTTTATCTATCCTGGTTATACATGGAAAGCAGTCGACTGCATCTTAACCAATTTCCATCTGCCAAAATCAACATTGATCATGATGATCTGTTCCTTTGCCTCAAAACCACTGATTTTCAAAGCGTATGAGCACGCCATTGAAGAGCACTACCGCTTCTTCTCCTTTGGTGACTGCATGTTCATCACAAACGATGAAAAAACTCACACGCGCTGATTATAACGGCTACAGAGAAAGTCTGAAGGAAATTGAAAAAATCCATCAAAGTCAGAAACGCCCAACGCTCTGCATGCATGTGTGTTGTGCACCCTGCAGCTGCTGGCCTCTTGAGTTTCTCAAAGATTTTGATGTGACCATTTACTACACCAATTCCAACATCTACCCTAGTGAGGAATACTGGCGTCGTCTAAATGAATTGAAACTATTTCTGAATGATCATCATCCTGAAGTCAAACTCATTGTCTCTGATTATGACAATGAAACCTACACACAGAAAATCAGTCTGTTTAAAGATGAACCTGAAAAAGGCAGACGATGCATCATGTGCTATGGACTGCGCATGAATGAAGCCTATCAGTATGCCCATGACCATCATTTTGATTATTTTACAACCGTCATGACCATCTCCCGTCAGAAAGACTCCAAAGTACTCAATCACATTGGAATGCAGCTTTCCAATAAATTCCCAAATACCAAGTACTTTATCAGTGATTTCAAAAAAGCAGATGGCAATGTCAAAGGCAATCGCATCGCAGCAGAACTTGGCATGTATCGCCAGGATTACTGTGGATGCCTCTATTCCTACAATCAAAGACACAGCACCGACTGATCGGTGCTGTTTTACTTTTTTCTTTTCTGGCAACAGAAATTAGGATATAATAAAAAAGAGTTAAGTGAGGTGATTTTTCATGCCTGATCCGAGTAGTTGTCAAAGTCTAAAGGAATGCAGAAAAATCACTTTTTTCTGTGTTCCCTTATTTTAGTGAATAAGGAGGTTTTGAAATGCACACAGAAATGAATCTTGAAGAAATGAAACTGTTTTTTCTGGAAAGTACAGATGAAGAATTTGAAGAAAAAGCTGAATTTATCCATCCCGTTGATATCCTGGATGTCCTTCATGAAATTGAAGAAGAAGAAATCGTAGAAAAAATACTGAATCGTTTTTCCGATGAACAGGTTGCTTTGCTTCTGGAATTTGAAGAAGACGAAGAAAAATATGAACTGTTTTCTTTGATCAGTGAAAAACGTCAGAAAAGCATCATCGAAGAGATGGCAAGCGATGAAATTGCTGACCTGATTGAAGTTCTGGAAGAAGAAGAAGCGCAGGAAGTCCTGGAAATGCTGGACAGTGAAGACCGCGAAGAAATCCAGACCCTACTGAGCTATGAAGAAGATTCTGCCGGTTCCATCATGACCACAGAATTCATCTCCATCCGCGAACACAAGACAATTATCGACACTCTGCATTATCTGCAGACAGATGCACCTGATGCAGAAATGGCTTTCTATCTGTATGTCACAGATAAAGCAGGACATTTAAAAGGCGTTGTTTCTGTCAGAGATCTGGTTTCCATGCCCTTTGAGACAAAGATTTCAGACATCACCAACCCACATGTAACATCTGTTCATGTCAATGATGACCAGGAAGCAGTTGCTGAACTGTTTGCCAAGTACGACTACATCATGCTGCCAGTTGTCAATGATGAAAACATCATTGTCGGAATCATCACCATCGATGATATCGTCGACATCATCAAAGAAGAAGCAACGGAAGACATCCACCGTATGGCCGGGCTGGATGAAGAAGAAGAAGTTGACGGTTCCGTCCTCGACTCTTTGAAATCACGTCTTCCATGGATTTCTGTCAACATGATGACTGCGATTCTGGCTTCAACTGTTGTCGCTAAATTCAGTGATACCATTACTGCGGTTGTTGCACTGGCTGCCATCAATCCTATCATTGCAGGGCTGGGTGGAAATGCCGGAAACCAGTCCATGACTATGATTGTACGAGGTCTTGCGTTAGGCGAAATCGACTCAGACAACGCTAAGTCCATCTTCCTGAAGGAATTCTGTACTGGGCTAATTTTAGGATTAATCATTGGTTCAGTTCTGGCTGTTGGCTGCAGCATTATTTATGGCAACCCTATTCTGGGAGTTGTTGCAGGAGGAGCCATGCTGGCAAACTTCATCATCGCAACTGTTTCCGGATTCTCAGTTCCACTGATTTTAAAGAAACTGGGCGTAGACCCTGCACTGGCATCAAGTATTTTTGTTACAGCGTGCACAGACACATTAGGATTCTTTATCTTCCTGGGTCTGGCTACGATGTTTCTGCCTCGACTGATCTAAGCACACAGATGTGTGCTTTTTTTCTTGTATAAAGAAAAAATCCTCACAAAGAGGATTACATAAACATATGTTCAATAAAGATTTTAAGACCGATGGCCACCAGAATCAGGCCACCTGCCAAAGTAGCTTTGGTCGAAAGAAGTTCGCCAAACTTCTTCCCTAAAAGACCACCAAACAGGCACACCACAGTTGTCACAATCGTGATAAATCCTGCGGCATACAGAATATTCACATTCAATGCTGCCAATGAAATACCTACCGCAAGTGCATCAATGCTTGTCGCAATTGCCTGCATGATCAAAAGCTTCATGGTGAATTGTTTTCCTGTCTCTTTTGGCTCATCCGATGGATTCTTCAGCTCTTCAATGGATTCAATCACCATCTTGCCACCAATAAAGCCTAAAAGAATCAAAGCCAGCCAGTGATCCACTGCAGTAATCAGATTCGCAAAAGCACGACCACCCACAAAACCAAATGTAGGCATCAGCCCCTGAAACAGACCAAAGGCAACAGCTGCCATGATCACCTGTTTAGATCGATAATTCGCATAACTCATCCCATTGGAAATGGATACCGCAAACGCATCCATGGAAAGGCCTACTGCCAACATAAACAATGTAAGTAAATCCATAATTCATCCTCCAAAATAAAAGACTCAAGGAACGCCAAAAAAGACAATTCCTTGAGTCTTGTTCATTAAGTGAAACCAGGAAGTATATTTCCAGTATGTTGATTTCACACGTCAAATTGACGCAAACTACTCCCTCAACTACTTGATTATTCTAACAGATTTTCTAATCTTTGACAACGGTGATTTTATCACGAGTAATGTCTGAAATTGTTGCACAGCCACTCATCAACATGACATCAGCCAGTTCATTTTTCAGATTCATGAAGTAATCATGAACACCCTGTGGACCATAGGCAATGGCAGCCAAAGAAACTGGACGGCCAATTAAAACACCATCTGCCCCTAAAGCCAAAGCCTTAAAGATATCATGTCCTGTTCTAAAACCTCCATCCACTAAAATGGTCATGGAAGTACCAACAGCTTTTACGATTTCTTCCAGCACTTCAATCGTAGATACTGTTTCATCCAGAACGCGTCCGCCATGGTTGGATACCACAATCGCATCAGCCCCTGCCTCTTTTGCGCGCAGCGCAGAATCCACAGTCATAATCCCCTTGACAATCAATGGTACATTCAATGCTTCTTTCAGTTCCTTTAAAGCTTCAACACTCTTTGTCTCAACTGGAATTTCACTGTTTCTCAAAAGTGGAAGACCGGCAGAATCAATATCTGTTGCCAAAGCCAGCACTTTAGATTTTGATACAGCTTCAAGACGCAGATCAATTCCTTCCTTGATCCACGGTTTCATTGTGCAGATGCCCTGCCCATCACGCTGATCAATCATGGAAAGCGGACCTGTAAACATTTCAAGGAACTTGCCATCCCCAGTAAAACCAATTGTATTGGCCATGATGCAGCCATCCAGAATATCTGCATTGTATTGTGTATCGCTCATTTCAGCGCCAAAATTGTTGGTAATACCTGCAATTGGTGCAGCATACACAGGCAGCGATACTTCCTTGCCAAACAATTTCGCAGATGTATCAGGAACAATCGCACCGCATGTCACATCCATATTGACTTTCACTTTGGAAAGCTGAGTCACATTGCGCACAAACGTGCTGCCCGAACCTTTTCCACCTGGCCCTGGCACTTCACCGCGGCATGCCATACCGTTGCACACAGGACATGCACGGCACTTGGTCATTTTTGTTTTTGCTTCCTGCTTGATTTCTTTCATTGTCTTCATAAAATAAAACTCCTTTTTTTATCCCAGATGTTTCAATGTCTGACGATAGGCACTCATCAGAGAATCAACATCATAAATATCACTCATAGCCATGATGTTGGATGCGATCAGAACACAGGCTCTGGCATCGCTGGATGCATCATGATGATTCAAATCAATCTCAAAATGTTCCGCCACCACATTCAATCGATGACGTTCAAGTTGAGGCAGTGCACTGCGGCTTAAACGCACAGTACAGAAATAATCCTTTTCAGGAATGGGCAGATGATAATACAGACACAGTGACTGCAGCACCTTCATATCAAATTCTGCATTGTGAGCACAAAGCACAGCTCCATCCATCAATTCCATCAGCTTTGAATAGATTTCATCAAATGTCGGTGCATGGTCCACCATGTTTTTTGTGATGCCATGAACCATGATGTTATGAAATGAAAATTCATCATGTTTCCTGGGAGGCTTGATTAAAGTGCTCCAGCTTTCTGTCAGAACACCATCTTCCATCACGCTGATCCCTACAGCACAGGCACTCAACGATGAGGCATTGGCTGTCTCAAAATCAATGGCACATAACTTAGTCATGACGGATGTGAACCAGCGCTTTGACAAAGATGTCTTCAATATGATCATCATTCAATGAATAATAAACCACTTTTCCCTCTTTGCGTCCACGAATCAGACGTGTCTTCTTTAAACTTGACAGCTGATGCGAAACCGCAGAGTGACTCATGTTCAAAAGTGTGGCCAGATCTCCTACACACATCTCACTTTCAAACAAAGCTTTTAATATTTTCAAACGAGTAGGATCGGCAAACATCTTAAACAGCAGTGACATGTCCGCAAACTCTTCTGCACTTAACATCTTCTTTCCTACTTCTTCCACCAGCTCAGGGTGGATTGTCCATTCTTCTTTCATACTTCTCCTTTTGCAACAAAACGCTTCAAATCTTCCGGAATTGAAGCCTCTGCACTTTGAATCACACCTGTAAAGGGTGTCTTCCATTCCAGTTTCCATGCGCACAAACCCATCGATTTTACAGAAGGTTCTTTTACGCCATACTGCACATCATTGATGATTGGAAGCTTTAAGGCTGAGGCATGCAAACGAATCTGATGCGTTCTGCCTGTTTCCAGTACACACTTGAGTACACTGATTCTGCGCTTTCGGTCCACATGGACACATTCCATCTGGGTCATGGCTTCCTTACCTGTTTTCGCAATGCGCATTTTTCCATTTTCATGACGATCTTTTCCAATTGGAAGTTTCACAGTTCTGCTTCTGAAATCAGGCAGACCTTTCACAAAGGCCAAATAAGTGCGATGAATTTCTTTCTTCTCAATAGCTGCATCAAAATAAGGCTGAACCCATGGGCATTTGCAGTACAGCACACAACCACATGTTTCTTTGTCCAGACGATGCACAGGTCGCACTGAATGTTTCTGTCCAGTCTTTTGGTAATAAGCAGCGACAGTATTGTTTAGCGTTCCTGTTTTGGTTTTGTCATCTTCATGTATGATGATCCCAGAAGGCTTGTTGACTACCAGCACATATTCATCTTCATACAGTACCTCTGCAATGTTCTGATCACACGCAAAATCAATCTCTTCTTCCTCAAAAAGACACAAGGAAAGTGTCTTGTGCTGTAAAGAATCACTCATCATGCAGTGCTTCTGATCAAGCAGACACTTTTTCAGCTGAATCATCTGATTGATTTTACGCACAGGCAGATAAGCTCTTTCACAAAACTCTTGCAGTGTTATCTTTTCATCACATTCAATGTGAAGCCAATTTCCATCTCTATGTATATTCATAAAATTATTATAATACAAAAATCACCCTTTCGGGTGAATGATTTCAATATCATATTCTTTCAGCCAGTCATTAATCTGAAGAAAATAAGCCATCGTCTGAGGCACTGTCATCAACTGACCATACCAAGGAGTATCCATCTCACTATAAATCAGCTCTTCCAGTTTCTCTTTTCTTAAAATCTGATGAATTGGGCAACTTTCATCAAGAACCATTCTGATATAATCTTCCCTCATCATACGGGCATATTCAGGATGATGAGTTTTTGGATAAGGACTCTTCTTGCGATGCACAATTTCATCAGGAAGCTCATTCACAAAAGCCTTTCTTAACAAACTCTTTTCCATTCCATCCTGATATTTCATGGACCATGGAATTTGATAAAGTGCCTGTACCAGACGCACATCACAGAAAGGAACACGGATGTCCATGCCAAAAGTGCGAGCCATACGGTCTGCACGGTCCGTTAAAGTCTGCATAAACCAGTCCAGATTGAGCTTCATCATCTTTTTCATCTGACGTTCTTCACAGCTTGTATCTTTATGAAAAGTCAGACAAGACAAAGTATTGCGAATCTTCATCTTGATATAATTGTCAGCGCCCATCGTTCTGAATTCTTCTTTTAAATAGCTCAGGCGATCCGATGCACTGCTGATCCACGGAAAATGAGTCAATGTGCACAAATGAGGCTGTGTATACCATGGATATCCACCAAACAGCTCATCAGCACACTCACCCGATAATGCAACAGATTCACCCATCTCCCTCATCTTTTCAAGGAAACAATACAAAGAACTGTCCACATCCGCCATGGAAGGCAAATCACGTGCCAGCATTGCATTCTTCAGATTTTTTCTTAATTCTTCATGGCTCAATATCACTTCATGTGACTCAAAAGGATAACGCTCTTTCATCAATTCAATGTAATCCTGATCACGGCTTTTCTGATAAAAATTCGGTTTAAAATACACAGACTGATCCACATAATCTACACTGTACGTTCTCAAATCTTCTGAGGATTCATAGGCCTTGGCACATACAACACTGGAATCTAAACCTCCACTTAATAAAGCACAACATGATGCATCACTTTGACGCTTGATTGAATCGGACACTAAGTCATGCACAAACTTAATGGTCATTTCTTCATTCAATGGCCATGGATCATCCTTTAAAAAGAAGTAAGGTACAGATTGAATGCCATTGGGTGTAAGTGATAGATAATAGCCAGGTTTCACTTCATCAATTCCTTTGAAATACGTCTTGCCTGGTGTTCTGGAAGGCCCTAGAAGCATCATTTCCATCAACTCTTCTGCACCCACATATGCCTTAACAGAAGGATGCTTTAAAATACAGCGAATCAAAGAACCAAAAATAACACTTTCTTTATTTATATGATAAAACAAGGGCTTAAGTCCCATTGGATCTCGGATCAGCAAAGTCAGATCACATAAACGATCCACCACTACAATTGAAAAAGCCCCATTCAATAAACTCATAAACTCTTCTCGATAAATCTGATACAGACGGAAAATCAATTCTTCTACGGAATCGCTCTGTACTGGATGTCCTTCTTTGATACATTCTTCTTTTAACTCAGAAACATTGAATAAATGGCCATCCATCATGATGACCACATCCCAGCCTGGTTCCTTGAAACAGGCTATTTTCCCATCTGATCCTAAGACAGCTCTTTGATCACTGAAGAATTCAATCGCATCCTGATGACACATTTTACGAATCTGTTCTAATCCCAATAAACAATGAGCTGACAACTCTCCTGCAAATGTACTCATACCATCACCTCAAAACAGATTATGAAAAAAAAAGACTAAACAGAACCAGTTTAGTCTGAAAAAGCACATTTGTATTCTTCAACCAGTCTTTCTAAAGACATTGATGCATTGGCAGCACTGGTTGAAGGCAGTTCAATAAACCCCAAATCAGGCCAGTACCGTCGAAACAGTTTAGCCGCTGTTTTCCCATTCACCAGAATCTTTTCTATCTTGGTCTGATTCAATAAAGTTTTTATATCAGTTGGCTTGGCATTGCGTATGGAAGCATCGGATGACCCTGTTATGTCACAGCTGTCAATCACATCCCATAAGGCAATCTGATGACGCGATAAAAACTGTTTCTTTTCTTCAAGTGTCTGAGGAAGTTCATCATTAAAACATCTCGCTAACACTTTCCAGAAACGATTTTGCGGATGACCATAATAAAAATTCTGAGCGCGACTTTTCACAGAGGGGAAACTTCCTAAAATCAGAATTTTTGAATCTGAATCCACTAAAGCGTCAAATGGATGATTGTTGTGATGTTCCATGATGCATCCTCATTGTCTCTTTCTTTAGAATATTATATAATATTTCCAAGTTTTACCAAAAAATAATATGGGGGAAATTATGAAAAAACACATCTCGGATGCTTCTTTAAACATCATCAAACAAATGCAGCAGAATGAATTGACTGAAAGCGTCATTTATGAAGAAATCGCAAAATTTGCCAAGGGGGACACCAACAAAGCAACTCTTCGCAGACTTTCACAGGAAGAAAAAGCACACTATGAAATCTGGAAAAACTATACAGGCATTGACATGAAGCCAGAAAAACTGAAAGTCTTCAAATATAAGATGCTGGCAAGAATTCTTGGCTTCACATTCGCTGTAAAACTCATGGAAAACGGTGAAGACCATGCTCAGGAAGAGTATGCACGTCTGGCTTCTGAAGTGGAAGAAAGCGTCATGATTCGTTCTCAGGAAGAAGAACATGAAGCAGCTTTGCTTCAAATGCTGGATGAAGAAAGACTTCAGTATGTAGGAAGCATGGTGCTGGGACTTAATGATGCCTTAGTAGAACTGACTGGATCACTGGCAGGATTTACCTTTGCAATGCAGAACACATCATTGATCGCATTATCAGGACTCATCATCGGTATTTCTGCAACCTTCTCTATGGCTTCCAGTGAATTTCTGGCAGCACGCTCAGAAGGCAGAACTGATGCCTTCAAATCATGCACATACACTGGGATTGCCTATCTGTTGACTGTTGTCGCACTGGTAACACCATACCTTCTGTTAGGCAATGAATACTATCTGGTTGCGCTGGCATGCATGCTGGGTATTGTTATTCTGATCATTGCAGGCTTTACTTATTACACATCGGTTGCCATGGATCAGCCATTTAAATCAAGATTCATGGAAATGGCAGGCATCAGCATTTCAGTCGCTGTCCTCTCATTTGTCGTAGGTATCCTAGCTAAACAGTTCTTAGGTGTAGACCTGTAAGCATACAAGATAGTGGCGAGTTAAGAAATTAATTCGTCATTTTTTATCATAGCTCAAACTATGACCCGAACTGTATCTTGCCAGTCCAGTATCTTACAGAGAGTCTGCTTCCTGCTCGTAAGCCTTTGTCGAAACATCTTTTCTGTAAGAATCATATCGACAAGAAATCATTCCAAGTTCATCCTGTCTCAAAACTGTTCATCTTCCAGTGGATAGAATCCAGTACAGGTTGAAATGATTTCTTTGGTTGTGTGTTAAATCGTATCTGTGTATCCGCACCCTCTGCGTGCGATCACATAAGACGTTGCCATATGGATACTGCATCCCATCGGCTTCATGTATTTTTCTCTTGCGATCCTGCTGGTATAAGCTGGATCGATTTCTTTATATGCCACTTTCTCTTTTCTGCATCTGCTTTTGATCGTTTCTGTGATCTCTTTGTACGCAAACTCTGAAAGTATTCTG
>JAZRUQ010000053.1:0-6454 GCA_045652605.1 Erysipelotrichaceae bacterium | reverse complement strand
CTATTCAAGTGCAAGTGACCTTGCTAAATGGTCAAACGAACAATCAAATATCAAAACAAAATACAGATTAGGTGGCATTGGAAGATATGAGGATGGGGTGCGTATCTTTGACTGCTGTGGCTTAATCAAATGCTTCAGATGGGGTGATTACAGCCAGTTTAATGCATCACAGTACGCTAAGGCTATCCCTGACTGGAATGCTGATACAATGTACGCTTACGCATCTGAGAAGGGTACTATCGACACTATTCCTGAAATCAAAGGGTTGATTGTATGGCAGAAGGGTCATGTTGGTGTGTACATCGGTGATGGACAAGTGGTGGAAGCAACAGCATCTTTCGGTGGTAAGGTTCTGGTTACTCACTTTAAGGGAAATCATAACTCACCAAAGAGAACATCATGGACACATTGGCTGAAGTTACCACAGTTTGCCTACACTGTCACTTCAAGTGCGACACTTGATCAGTTAGCTCAGGATGTAATTGCAGGAAAGTATGGTACAGGTGAAAAGAGAAAATCATTACTTGGAAGCCTTTATGCCAAAGTTCAAGCAAGGGTGAATGAGCTGTTGTCATCTGGTAAGAAATATCACACTGTGCAGAAGGGTGAAACGCTTTCTGGAATTGCAGCAAAGTATGGCACAACCTATCAGGCACTTGCAAAGCTGAATGGCTTATCAAATCCTAACCTTATCAGAACAGGGCAGAAGTTAAGGATTAAGTAGTTGACTTTTGAACATAAAAAATATATCATGGTCATGCGGTAACAGCGTGTCTTAGAATGTCAGGGGAAAGCCAGTCAGAAATGATTGGCTTTTTTCTTTTTATTACATGAAAAAAAGTAAAGTAAGGTGTTGACATTACATTATATTTAATGTAATATATGAAAGCTGTTAGTCAGTAAGGCATGAATCAAGTGTGATGGTTCATGCAAGTCAGTAAAGACCGAATCATCAAGTATTTATTAGCTAATTGCTTGATGTGCAACTCCATTAAAAACCTTATTCCTAACAGAAGAGTGAAGAAATCTTGAAATGTTGATTATCACAATGTTGTCTGAACCGCAACAAGTCAGCACGATAGATTGCTACACACTAACCAAAAAAGAAACCAGTCATTAACGTGACTGGTCTTTTTTTTATGTTTCTAATACTTGTTAGTAATACTTATAGTCCAACTGGTGTTAGTCGGTAACTAACATCAGTATTCCTATAAAAAAATGATATTTTTAATGTTATAGTCTTCATCAATGTGGATTTCTCTTATTATTCCACGCATGAAGGCTTGTTTTTCGCTTTCTGAGAAGGTTTTGTATAGTTCATGAAGATTTATACCCTGTAATGCTTTCAGCTCTTCAGACACATCTAAATGCGTTTCTGTGGCTTGATTCTGCATCAGCTTATTGTTAAGTTCGACATATTTCTTATCGTAATCATCTTCGCTGATCCTGCCTTTTAAGTACATATTGTTTAATCTTTCCATTTCAGCTTTGACTTTATTCACGTCAGCTTTCTTGACAACTTTCTTCTGGCTTGATTCACAATTGATGATGTATTGTTCAAGCATCGGCATCAGATTATCAAGCACAATCTTTTCTAGTTTTAGCTGAGATTTAGATGGTTTAAAAGTGCATTTCTTAGTTCTAGTTCTGAACCAGTGTGTTTCGCATCTGTAACCTAGATTTGCTTTTCTCTTACCATCTGCATGAGTTGTCCATGATACATAACCTGTTAAGTTACCACCACAAACAGGGCATTTCAGTAATTGGCTGAAGATGTAAATATGATCTGTTTCTCTATGCCTGATATTATTTTTCTTGAAGTGCTGCACTTCATCAAATTCTGTTTTAGTCATATATCCTTCACAGTAATCATCAAAACCTCTGAAATGACCGTAAAGGTAAGTGTTACTTAATATCTTAGTGAAACTGTTGTAATTTGGATGGTGTTCAAAATTGTCCTGTGCATATATGATTGTTTTTCTGACAGACTGATGTGTGCGGTAATATTTCAGCATGGCTCTTAAAGTTTCCTCTTCATCTGGATTCCTTACAACACGCTTCTTTCCATCAATTTCTTTAACCATCCATCCACACGGTTGAGCACCAGTGACTGCTTCACCGTTTTTTATTTTTTCTCTAAAAACATTTGTTATGTTTTCGGATGTGGTGTCTCGCATTTGTTGTGAGACTGCCATCATGACGTTTATTTTGAATTTTCCGCTTGCACTTCTATTCTCATAGCTCTCAAAAATTGATTCCCATGCCACACCATACTTATCAAGTTCATCTTGTATTTGGTGATAAATCTTTACATCCCTTCCCCAACGGTCTAACTTAGTGAATAGGATCAAGTCAATCTTTCCATCTTTCACATCGTTAAGAAGTCTTTGTAATTCCAAACGCTTCTTTACCTTTACTGCTGATACACCTTCATCAACATAAAAATCAACTAACATCATATCATCGTGCTGCTCAACGTATTCTTTGAGCTGTGCAATCTGTGTAGCGATAGAATAACCATGCTTTTTTTGTTCTTCTGTTGAAACTCTGACATAGCAGGCAACTCTTATGATCTTGGCTATCATTTGTGCAGTTTTACTCATTTATATCACTTCCTTTTTGAAACTAAAAATTTTGCATAGTCCATAAGATTTTGCAATTCATCATCGGTGAAATCAATTGTACCAACGTATTCTAACCATTGGATGAAACCTGATTTGAATGCAGTACGTTCAATATATGAACTCAAATCAATGTTTGTGGCACTATCAAAGAATATTGAAGGTGACACACCTAAAGCATCAGCAATTGGTATCAATACAGTGTATGGTAAATCCTCAATTTCACCTTTTTCATAACGATAGATGGTAGCTTTATTTTTACCAACCTTTAATGCTAATTCTTCAACTGTCATTTTTCTTTGTTTCCTTAGCATTTTTATTTTTTGACCAACTTCCATATAATCACCTCTTCAATTAAATAGTACACTTTTTTTCGCATATTTACAAATAAAAAAAGAGAAATAAAAAAATAATTTTTGCGAAAATGCGAAAAAAGTCTTGACCTAGAATGTGTGTTTGGTATAATGGTTTTGTGAAATCGCAGATATGCGATAGAGATAGAAAGGGGTTAATGAGTATGAATGAATTGAAGCTGAAGGCAAAGTGTGTTGAAAAGGGGTTAAGAATTGCTGACCTCGCAAATTATCTGAATATTGACCAGTCAACAATGTACAGAAAAATCGACAATAAAACACTTACCATTAAGGAAGTCAATGCATTAGTTGTTTTCCTTGAATTGACTGAAAACGATATTCTGTCCATTTTTTTTGAAAAGAAAGTCGCATAAATGCGAATAATGACATATGAAAGACAGAATCACAATGGTACTGGAGCAGATTTTATCTGAAAGGTACAACTCTAAAATCAAAGTGACATTGAACGAAAGGGAAAAAGGACATGAAGAAACGCAAATTAAGACCGTGGGTGAAAAACACTCTTGACATCATCAAGTGCATGATGATCGCAACCGTTCTGTTGTTTGGATTGATGTACATCACAACAGAAGCACATTACCAGAGAGAAGCATACTGGCAGGAAGTAGGGGGTTATTGAGAATGAAGGTTACTAACATTTTAGAAGCACTTGATAAAGTGATTGAAGATTTGAATAGAGAAATCAGATATTGGCAATTTCAGGCTGAAATTGCTGAAAAGAAAGCTGATGAATTTGATGAAGTCATCGGCAAGAAGAATGATGAAATCGCACGATTAGAAGCAGAAATCACAAAGCTGACCACAACATATATCACTGTGGATGATGTGGCTTATGAAATGGAGCGTGAATGTTAATGTTGAACAAATTGGAAGCTAAAGAATGGCTTGAACTCAATGCCAAACTGCAACAGAAAAAGAATACTTTGAGAACAAAACTGAATGACATTGGTGTTTTGCAAAAAGACAAAACAAACAATTTTGACAAGTATTCGTATTTCAGTGAAGCGGGATATAAGAAGCTATTCACTCAGTTATTTAGTGAATGCGGACTTGAATTGAGTTTTACAGAACTTGCTTATTCACCATTTGAAACAACAAGCGACAAACAGCCGAATGGTCGAAATGTAACGCTTCAATTCACGCTTACAGACACGCTGACAGGCTTTTTTGAAGAAAACACACTAACAGGCGAGGGGATGGATAAAGGCGATAAGGCAGGCTATAAAGCGTTAACAGGAGCATTGAAATATTATTTGGCTAACACATTCATGGTTGCTACTGGTGATGATCCAGAAACAGAAAGCCCAGAAGGAAAGCCAAAGGGTGCTACATCACAGCAAGGACAAGGAACTTCTTCTGTGCCCGCATCACCAAAACAGCTTTCAATGATTTGCAAACTTTATTCAGAAGAAGAAATCAAAACAATGCTTACACGCATGAAGGTTGATTCACTTGAAAAAATCACAATGAATCAGGCAAACACAATGATTGCAAGCAGAAAGGGAAAATAAAATGAGAATTACCAATCACTTAGGATTACCGCAACCTTTCGTTGAAGCGGTAAGCAGAGAGTATAAATACAAGGATAAACAGTACAGTGTTACATCACTTTTAAAAGGCACGATGCAGACGATTCTTGAACGCAGATACAACGATTCGATTGAAAGTGATGTATCTGATATGGTGTGGGCAATTTTCGGAACTGCGGTTCATGCGGTGCTTGAAAGAGCTAAAGAATCAGATAATCAGTTGAAAGAAAACAAACTGATTGTTGATGTGGGTGATTACAAGTTATCAGGAATCTTTGACTTGTACGATGCAGAAACAAAGACAGTGACCGATTACAAAACAGGCACAACATGGAAGGTCATCTTTGATGAATGGGATGATTACAGAAAACAGTTATTGATTTATGCGTGGATGCTGAAATCAATTGGGTTTGAATGTGAACACGGTGAAATCGTGATGCTGTTAAAAGATCATTCAAAGTCAAAAGCCAAGATCGATGCGAGTTATCCAGAAAAGCCTGTTTATATCAAACACTTTGATTTTACAGATGCAGACTTTGAAGAAATTGAAAACTTCATCAAAGAAAAATTTGAAGAAATCGAAAGATGTGAAGCATTGCCAGATGAAGAATTGCCAGTGTGCAGTCCTGAAGAAAGATGGCACAAGGGTGACACATGGGCGGTCATGAAAGAGGGTAGAAAAACCGCTTTAAAAGTCTGCCAGAACAAAAAAGAAGCAGAAGAATACATTTACAATCATTCACTTGATTCAAAGCATTACATCAGCTTTAGAGAGGGGAAAGATGGCAGATGTGATGAATACTGCAATGTTGCCGAGTTCTGTCCATATTGGAAAAAGAAATATGAAAGTAATTGCAACAGTTAGAGATTACTTCAGGCATCAGTCTGGTGGAATCTTGCAGTTGAACATTGAGAACATCAGGCATTCTGAAATGCTGAATGAACTTACAGAAGATAAGACCTATTCAGTTGAAATCAAGGAAGTCAAAAGTGCTAGGAGCATTCAACAAAACAAATACCTTTGGGCATTGCTTTCTGAGATTGATAAAGAACTGAATGGTGATAGATCAAACGATGAAATGTCAATTTATATCCAAGCACTTGAACGTGCAGGTGCTAAGTATGAATACATTGGAGCATTGCCAGAAGCAGAAGAAATGCTGAAGAAAAACTTCAGGGCAGTTAAGAAGATGAAACCTATGATGCTGAATGAAACAGAAGGATATGTTTATAAATGCTTTATAGGTTCATCAAAAATGAATAAAGAAGAAATGGGAAATCTGATTGATACCGTTCTGGATATGGCAATGGAATTGGGTATTGATGATTCCTATTGGAAGGAAGTGTTGAAATGAAATCAATATTGCAGAATGAAAAGAAATGTTTGGTGTGTGGTACAACACAAGGACTACACGAACATCACGTTTTCTCAGGAATTGCGAATAGAAAGAAAAGCGAACAGCATGGCATGAAGGTGTGGTTGTGCGTAAAACATCATACAGATGAGAAAAGCGGTGTGCATTTCAATAAAAATTTAAACTTATCAATTAAAAGAATGGCACAAAGGTCATTTGAAAAAGACCACAGCAGGGATGAATTTATCAGGACATTTGGAAGGAATTACATTGATGATTAGATTTGCTATTGAAGGAAGGCTTAGTTCTTTGAATGATTATACAAAAGCGAATAGGTCAAACAAATATCAGGGTGCAAAGCTAAAGAAAGCGAATGAAGATTTAATATCATTCTTCATTGGTTTGCAAAATTTGAAGCCTATAAAAAAATATCCTGTTGAGCTGAATATTAAATGGATTGAGCCAAACAGTAAGCGTGACATTGACAATATCGTGTTTGCTGTGAAATTCATTCAGGATGCATTGGTTAATTGTGGAATCATTGAAGATGACAGCCAGAGGTGCATAAAAAGGCT
>JAZRUQ010000052.1:0-4922 GCA_045652605.1 Erysipelotrichaceae bacterium | reverse complement strand
AAAACGGAGCTTGAGCATAGAGATGATATTCTTGTTGGCTACATGCCTCAAAACTATGAAGATCTGATGGATATGGATCAGACACCCATTGAATTTCTAAGTCTTTCCAGTGATGTTCAGGACACGCAGATATCCAGAGATTTACTCGGTTCTTTAAACTTCAAGGCTGAAGAAATGTCTCATCCATTAAAAAAGCTTTCTGATGGACAGAAAGCGAAAATCTATTTTGCGAAATTTGTGAAGATGAAATGCAATGTTCTGCTTCTGGATGAGCCGACACGCAATCTGTCTCCAATGTCGCAGCCTGTAATTCATGAGCTGATCAATAGCTTTGAAGGATGCGTGTTCTGTATTTCTCATGATAGATGGCTGATTGAACAGTGTTTTGAGACACAATGGATTCTAAAAGACAAGCAACTTAACAAGATGATCATTTGATTGTCTTGTTTTAAATTTGTTCGATGACTTTTTCAAGCTCTCTCAAATCTGAAATAATACCATCCAGTTTCAACTCTGTTTTCAGATGTTTAGGGTTATACCAGATGCATTTTAAGTTTGATAAAAGGGCGCCCTGCATATCAGAACTTAATGAATCGCCAATTACAATCATAAGATCATCTGTGTCAGGATTCAGTTTTTGTCTGACGATATCAAAATATTTTGGATCAGGTTTAGAGACTCCCATTTCTTCTGAGATAAAAAGTTCTTTAATAAAAGGGTAAATTGATGAGTGGGAGATTCTGTTTTTCTGTATGTAGGTAATACCGTTGGTTACGATATGACAGTCATATTTCTGCGACAGACTTTCTAATGTTTCATGGGCATAATCAATTAGTTGTGTTCCTTTTGAAAGATAGTCCATAAAGACTTGTGCCAGTGTATCTGCTTCAAAATCCAGTTTCATTTCATCAATGAACTCTTCAAATCTTTGTATTTTCAAGTGGCTTTGTGTGATGGTACCTTCTTCAATGCGTTTCCATAAGGCACTGTTGATACGATGATAGATATTGAGTGCATTTTCTTTGTCAGTAATTTTACAATAATTCATCAGCTGATCCAGTGCACACGTTTCAGCTGCATGAAAGTCCAGTAAAGTTCCATCGACATCAAATAACAGTATTTTCTTCATATTCGTGCTCCAATTCTATGAGTGAATTATAACACAATCCTGTTAAAATAGTGTATACTGTATGAGGTGATGGAATGCTCACTTTGAAACAATGCGGATGCACAACCAGACAGATTGAAATGATGCAAAGATTGAACTGTGAAACTGTAAATGAAGTTCTGTCTTTGTATCCTTTTCGTTATGAATCTCTTGAAGTCATTCCTTATGCACAGTGGAAACTGCATGATAAGGTCTGCTTCGAGGGGGTACTTGTCAATCTGGGGCGTCCTGTACGTTTAAAAGGTGGCAGAACCATGACCAGATTTCTTGTTGAAACAGAGGATGACGTCTTTGAGATTACAATCTTCAATCGTCCATGGATTTCAAACATCAAAGTAGGACAGCGTATTACTGTCATTGGCCGCTATGATGGCACAAACAGGATTACCGCAATTCAATACAATATCAAACCACTAGCAGAACAGTTAGGGATTACACCGGTTTATCCAATGAAGGAAGGAATGCGCCAAAGCAGCATTCACAATGTGATGAAAAAAGTATTTGTAGCTGCGCTGAATGATATCGAGGAAGAAATACCTTCTGATTTAAGAGAGCGTTATCGTCTGATGGACCAGAAAACAGCTTTACGATGCATTCATTTTCCTTGCAGTATGCAGGAAGTTGCCATGGCTGTACGTACATTGAAATACGAGGAGTTTCTGCATTTTCATTTAGCACTTCTGATGAATGCAGATCAGGGCATTTCTATTTTGGGGTCTGGAAAACAGTTTGATGAACAGCGCATTGAAAGATGCATGAGTGCACTGCCTTTTCAGTGCACACCAGATCAGATTGCAACAATTCATGATATTCTTTCAGATTTAAAGAAAGACACAAACATGATTCGTCTGGTGCAGGGAGATGTTGGATGCGGCAAGACGGTTGTCGCTGCCATGAGCATGCTGGCAAGTGTAGATGCGAAAAAACAGGCTGCATTGATGGCACCGACTGAAATTCTTGCGAAACAGCACTGTGAATCCTTAAAAAGCATCTTGAAAGATGAAAAAGTAGTGATTGAATGTCTGGTGTCTGCGATGCCGGAAAAACAGAAAAGAAGCATTCTGGAACGTTTGAAATCAGGTGAAATTGACATGATTGTCGGTACACATGCGCTGATTCAAAGTACAGTTGAATTCAAAGATTTAGGCCTTGTCATTGCGGATGAGCAGCATCGTTTTGGCGTGAATCAGCGAAAAGCACTCAAGGAAAAAGGGACAAAAGTTGATTTCCTTCTGATGAGTGCAACTCCAATTCCTAGAACGCTGGCAAACACACTTTATGGTGATATGGCGGTATCGACCATTCATACCTTGCCTGCAGGCAGAAAACCTGTGATTACTCAACTGATTCAGAAAAACTCGATTGGACCGGTTCTGCCTGAATTGATGGAAGCTTTATCAGATGGAGCTCAGATTTATGTAATCTGCGCTGCCATTGAAGAAAATGAAGCCTATGAGGCAAAGAATGTTCTAGATATCGCCGATGCATTGTCCAAAGCTTTCTTTGGCTATGCACGTGTTGGGGTATTGCATGGACGCATGTCATCAGAAGAAAAAGAAGCTGTCATGCATCAGTTTCAAAACAATGACATTCAGATTCTAGTCAGCACTACAGTTGTTGAAGTGGGTGTGAATGTGGTTAATGCCACACAGATGGTGATTTATGATGCACATCGTTTTGGACTTTCTCAGCTGCATCAGTTAAGAGGCCGTGTACAGCGAGGAAGTGTGCAGGGGAAATGTACACTTTTGACCGATACAAAAGATTCTGATTCATTAAAGCGTCTTAAAGTCCTGGTAGATTGTTCTGATGGATTTGAGATTTCACGTCATGATTTAATGCTTAGAGGTCCAGGTGATCTTTTAGGTACACGTCAAAGCGGTTTGCCTGTTTTGCATTTAGGAAACTTGTTTGAAGATGAAAAAATCATTGTCTGTGCCAAAGAGGATGCACAGAGAATGCTGAAACAACAAGAAAATAAAGAATACCGTTCACTGATTGATAAAATACAGATGACTTATCATCGTGAACTCAGTTAGGAGGTACGTTTATGGAAATACAACAGTGGCTGCAGAATCGAGGAATCGTTTGCGGCAGCATGGAACTGATTAATCAGGCTTTTGTGCATTCCAGCTATGTGAATGAACACCGTTGGGAAAAACATGACAATGAACGCCTTGAATTTATGGGGGATGCTGTTTTACAGGTATGGGTCTCTGAACGTATGATGCGTTTGCAGCAGCCGTTGTCAGAAGGCAAAATGACAACACTGCGTGCTCAGCTTGTCTGTGAACAGTCATTGGCGGAATACACAAGAAAACTGAATCTGGCTCAGTTTTTAAAACTGGGCATGGGTGAGGAAAAAACAGGTGGAAGAGATCGTGATTCCATTCTGGCTGATATGTTTGAAGCACTTCTGGGGGCTTTGTATCTTGAAGCAGGTATGGATCCGATCAACAACATTCTCACAGAGGTGATTATGCCTCATCTTGAACATCCGCTGGATGAAATTATTACAGACTACAAGACAAAACTGCAGGAATATGTACAGGCTGATTTAAGAAAGTCTGTTACTTATCATGTCGTTTCAGTGACAGGTCCATCCAATTATCCTGAATTTGTCATTCAGGTCATGCTGGATGATATTGTACTTGGTACTGGAAAAGGGCATTCCAAAAAGAAAGCTGAACAGAAAGCTGCACAGGATGCTTTTTCAAAAATGGTCAAATAACACGCTTTGAAAGGAGAGTGAAAAGATGCCAGTACTTGATGTAGTGGAACTTTTATCGAAAACTCAGTGCAGTCCTGATTTTCTGAATCTGTTTGATGACTCAGAAATCACGGACTTGACGTATTACTCATCTTCAAAGACGCTGCATATGACTTTAGTGACAAAAGAAACGCTGATTCTTGAAGCTGCATTGCAGACAAAAGAAAGATTGAATGCTCTTTTGCCATGTGAACTTGCATTGGATTTAAGATGCAGAAAGAATACATTGGGAACAGTTGAAATCAACAAGTATTTCAATTATTTCCAGAAAGAAGTTCTTCATCGTGACATGAATGAACTCTTTTTAACTGTAAAACAAAATCATATTGAATGCTTATGTCCAAATTCTGATATAAAAGATGAAGCACAAAGCTTTCATGATCAGTTGAGTGATTTTTTACGTTCTTATGGAATTGATGTTGAAATTCAGTTTGTGACACGTCAGGTTGAACTTGTCAACAAGACGATGGCATTGCCGCAGGTTGAAGCTCCAGTTTCAGTTGTGGTCAAGGAAAATACAGAATTTAAACGACCTAAGAAACTGAAATATGAAGAGTATGAAAAAGTCACAATTTCACAGCTGAAAGATGAAATTGATCAGATTCAGTTTACAGGAACTGTCTTTGACATCAATACAATTACAACTAAAAAAGGTACTTTGATTCAGACTCTGATGGTCTTTGACGATACAGATGCTTTGTCTGTTAAACGCTTTGAAGGTCGATATACATCTAAAGAAGATATAGAATCGATCAAAAAAGGTGACACCTGTATTTTTTACGGGCGTATGGCCTATGATACATTTGCCAAAGAAGTAACCTTTACTGCAGAACAAATCATCAAGACAGAAGGAAAGAAGAAAAAACAGGATACTGCAGAACACAAGAGAGTTGAGCTGCACCTGCATTCCAACATGAGTGAAATGGATGGTGTCTGTGAAGTCAAACACTTGATTTCTCAGGCTTTTGGTTATGGACACAGAGC
>JAZRUQ010000051.1:0-3093 GCA_045652605.1 Erysipelotrichaceae bacterium | reverse complement strand
CATTTGACATCTGTCTTCCTACACACGCACTGACTTCACAGAAGCTTCCTGTGCATGTTGCCCAATTGAATGTAGGAATTGATCCTGTTGCAGGAGTAGGTGTTGGAGTTGGTGTTGGAGTTGGTGTTGGAGTTGGTGTTGGAGTTGGAGTAGGTGTTGGTGTTGGAGTAGGTGTTGGAGTAGGTGTTGGAGTAGGTGTTGGTGTTGGAGTAGGTGTTGGTGTTGGAGTAGGTGTTGGTGTTGGCTGTGGTCCTTTTGAGATTGTTAATGCAATATCACTGTTGTTTGCGACAACTTCACCAGCTTTAATGGACTGAGAAATGACTTTTCCTTTTTCTATATTTGAACTGTATTCTGATTTCAGGGAAATCTTCAATTTAAGATCATCTTTCACAGTTACTGAACAGCTTCCAGCAGCATTTGTGCCGCAAGGATTGTTTTGACCAACATAGTTTGGTACAGTAACACCTTTTCCAGAGGAGAGTTTGCATGTCACTTTATTTGAGGAAACAGTACATCCAAATGTCTTTCCAGAGGCTACAGTATCAGAAAATTCTTTAGTGAAAGTAGGAGTTGAGAATCCAGCATTTTTCTTGTTGGCTTCACTGATCATGTTTTTAACTTCATTTTCTGATTTTCCGTCAAAATCACTTCCTTTTGGATTGTATTTTCCAAGTGAGACAGTGTAATTGATTTTAGTTCCTTCTTCTGCTTTCTTGTATGTATCATTTTTAATGATGCTTTCTTTTGCGATAGTTGAGGAATAATTTTCAGTTCTTGTACCAAGTGCAAGATTATTCTCTTCGATGAATTTCTTGAATTCTGTTTCTGTTTTTCCTGCAAAGCTTGTTAGTTCAACTGTTTTTTCAGGTTCAACAGTTACTGTAATTACCCCTGCGAGTTTAACTGTTTCATCCTTTTTAGGATTGGTTTTCAGAATTGTGCCTGACTTTGCATCAGACTTCTTGTCAGCTTCAACAATTTTGTAGGTGATGTAGTTTTCTTTTGCATAAATGGATTTATTGACAGTCGATATCCAAGTTTTTACATCTGCTTCTTTCTTGCCGGTAAAATCAATCATTTTTACTGAACCAAGTGAAACATAGATTTTGATTGTTGTGCTTTCAGAAACACTACCACTGCTTGGTGAAGTGCTGATGACTTTATCTTTTTCGGTTGAATCTGCATAGTAGCTGATGTATTCGACCTTAGCGTTGTTTTCTTTAACCCATTTTTCAACATCACTCTTTGTCTTTCCTTTCAGAGCATCCACTTTAATGGCTTTACCGTTGGAAATCGTAACAGTGATGGAATCACCTGTTTTGATGATTGAGTTCTTTTCTACAGATTGAGAAATGACTTTTCCAGATTCAACTGTGTCAGAGTAAGCCTGTTTGTAGTTGACGTTGATGTTGTTTGTCTTTGCCCAGGAATCAATACTTGATTTTGTATATTCGCTGAAATCAGGCATTGGTATTTCAATACCAACAGATTCAGTGCCGGCAGAAATCTGAATGATAATCATATCTGATCTTTTGGCAGAGGATTCTTTTACGTTAATTGAAACAAAATAATCTTTTTTGACTTTATCAGAGACAACGTACTCAAAGGTTACATCAGAGAAACGATTTGATTCAAAGTATGTATTTAGCTGTTCTTCAGTCATCTTATCCATATCTTCTGGAAGTTCAATTTCTTTATCAGGATCGTATCCTTTTGAGACGGTAAAGATGATCTGATCTTCTTCTTTCAGTTTTGTACCAGCCACAGCAGACTGAACAAGGACAGTGTCTTTTTCTTTGTCTTCGCTGTATTCATACTGGTAAATGACTTGGTTGTCACTGAGCTCATTTGCATCTTTCCAGCTCATGATTTCCTGAATGGTCTTTTCAGTGAATTCAGGTAATTCTATTGTTTTGACTGGGCTGTTCAGAAATAGAATCAATGCAGCACCAGTGATTATTGTTAAGACAAAAGTTATTGACAACAAAATGACTGTTTTTTTGTTTTTTAATATTTTCATGGTTTTACCTCCCTGATAAAAATTATTATAACATATTCCTGCTTTACTTGTGTAAAAGAGTTATTGTGAAAGAGTGAGCTGTGACTTTTACTGGTTTTTCTGCTATCATAAAAAGCATGACAACAGGAGGGAAAAGAATGCAGGAAATAACTGGTAGAATTGCAGAACTGCTGAATGTTCAAGTGAAGCAGGTTGAAAATACCTTGCGATTATTGGAAGAAGGCAACACAGTGCCTTTTATTGCACGATATCGTAAAGAAATGACAGATAATCTGGATGAAGAACAGATTCTGTTTATTTTTAAGGAATATGAGTATCAGAACAATCTGAAAAAAAGAAAAGAGGATGTTCTGCGTCTGATTGAAGCTCAGGGGAAACTGAACGAAGAAATTATTCAGGCAATCAAGGGCTGTCAGAAACTTTCTCAGGTGGATGATTTGTATCGTCCTTATCAGCAGAAAAAGAAAACTCGTGCTGCAGATGCCATCAACAAAGGTCTTGAAAAGCTGGCTGATTATCTGATGAGCTGTCCAAAAGTTGGTTCTGTAGAAAAAGAAGCACAGAAATATTTGAATGATCAGGTGACAAGTGTTGATGATGCCTTGCAGGGGGCGCGTGATATCATTGCCGAAAGAGTCAGTGATGACGCAAAGTTAAGATGGAAAATCAAAGATTCAATTTTGAATTACGGTAAGCTTGTGACCAAAGAAAAGAAGAAGCATGAAGATACTGAACAGGTTTATAAGATGTATTATGATCGCACTGAACGTATCTCTTCAGTTCAGCCTCATCGCATTATGGCGATTGAACGTGCTGAATCTGAAAAGGTTATTGCAGTTACATTGGATTATGATCAGGGTTGGCTGATGAACTATGCAGTGCGTGGTATTACGCGTAATCGTTTGACGATTACACAGACACAGATTGAAGAAGCTGTCAAGGATGGTCTGAAACGTTTGGCATTCCCTTCGGTTGAGCGTGAAGTTCGTACTGAATTAAAAGAAAAAGCACAGAGTCAGTCCATTGAAATTTTCTCAATGAATCTGGAAAAGCTGCTTCTTCAGCCGCCG
>JAZRUQ010000050.1:0-9906 GCA_045652605.1 Erysipelotrichaceae bacterium | reverse complement strand
TAAACCTGCAGACTGTTAGAGTCATGGTTGATGGGAAACCTCAGAAAGTCCGTATGTCTGCCCGCGCTCTGAAAACGCTGAAAGCTCAGCAGAATGGCTAATTTATAAAAACATCACTGGTTATCCAGTGATTTTTTATTTATATCAAGAAAAAAAGCGGTATACCCGCTTAATCTTTGGACTGAACACACCACAGATTCCCTGACGTTGTGACAGTCCCTTTTTTATTTAGAATCTCATTGCTGAGACATAGCACATTGTTCTGATCCAGTTCATACTGATTCAAATCATAAGAAAAACCCTGCAAAGTAATAACAGCCTTATCAATTGCGAAAAAGGAAATATACTGATAATCCTTTTTCTCAATATCGCAAGTCCCCTTCTGAATTAAAAACACATGATTCTGTTCATCAAGAAGTTCACAGCCATAGTTAGCCACCAGACGAAAATTAACATATGTATGATCAAATCGCCCAGACATTGAAGTAACCAGAACAATCCTCTCATAACCATTTTCCCTTGCCCATACTACTGCAGCTTCAGAATCTGATACATCTTTTCTAGGATTCAGCACAATCATAGAATCACAGTTTTTCTCAAGAAGCTCTTTTTCCTGTGAAGTTACTGAATCAAAGTCACCTAATGCAGTTTTCATTGGAATCCCTTGATTCAGGCAAGTTAATGCCCCTTTATCTACACCAATTACATCCCCATCAAAATGCGGAAGAAATTCGGCATTCGTTAAAACACAGTATGCAGTTTTCAGCATAATGAAGCACAACGTTCTTTGATATTTCCACCAAAGACATAACTTCCAGCAACAACAGCATCCACACCAGCCTCTTTGACCAGCTGCGCAGTTTCGCCATTGATGCCTCCATCAACTTCAATCAGACAATTCAGATTTCTTTCATCAATCCAGTTTCTCAGTGTTCTGATTTTATCCAATGATGCAGGATCAAATTTCTGTCCACCAAATCCTGGTTCCACCGACATAACCAAAACCAGATCAACTTCATTGATCAGCTCTTCCAATACTGAAACAGGAGTCTTTGGTTTAATTGAAATCCCCGCTTTGCATCCCAAAGCATGAATTTCAGCAATCAACTCTCTGATTTTTTCAACATTTTCAACAGCTTCATAATGAAATGTATAGATATCTGCACCAGCCTTAATAAACACAGGTGCATATTTTAAAGGATCAGAAATCATTACATGAACATCCATTAAAAGTGTACTGGATTTTTTCATTGCTTTTAAAATATCCGGTCCAAAAGTAAGATTAGGGACAAAATGTCCATCCATAACATCAAAATGCATCCACTGTGCACATGAGTCCTCCAGTTGTGCAACAGCTGTTTTTGTATCACTGAAGTCCATAGATAAAATAGAAGGCGCAATAATCATTAGTATTTCTCCTTTCGATTCTGAATCAAGTGCAACACCTCAAGATAGTGCTGATAACGAATAGAAGAAATCACTTTTTCTTCTACTCCCTTTTTTACTCCACACCCAGGTTCATTTTCGTGAACACAATCTCTGAATTTACAAGGTTCTGCCTTACCAAATTCCCACATCGCATCTTTTAAATCCTGAACAGACATGCGATCAAATTCTAGAGAACTGAATCCTGGCGTGTCTGCAACCCATCCGCCGCAGACATCATGTAGTTCAGTATGACGTGTTGTATGCTTGCCACGTCCTAATGCTTTGGATATTTCCTGCGTCTGAATTTCAAAATCAGGTAAATATGTATTGATTAGAGAGGATTTTCCTGCACCGCTTTGACCAGTCAAAACTGTAATCTTATCTTTAAGCAAGGACATCAACTCTTCATTCTGTTGACCCTTAGCATGCAAGATCACCTGATATCCACTTCGACGATAGTCTTCAATCCACGCTTTCATCTGATCACTCATTGGACAGACATCCACTTTTGTAATCACAAGAAAAGGCTGAATACCTGCATGCTGAATCAGAATCAGAAGGCGATCTACAAGCTGACATGAGAAATCAGGATCAACCATAGACATGATGATCATAGCCTGATCCACATTGGCAATGCTGGGACGAATCAGCTGATTCTTTCTTTTCTCAATAGCCTGGATGCACATCTTTCCTTCAAGACGCTCCAGTTTCACAAAGTCACCGACAACAGGAGACTGTTTTAAACGCAGTTTGCCCATTGCAACGGCTTCAACGCGTTCATTTTCATATAGAACGGTATATTGATTTGATACGATTTTAATTACTCTTCCAATCATAGATCTCCTAGTAGAAATACAGCGTAATATACGCTCCCTGCTCCTGCGTATAGCTTGTGCCTGTTGATGGCGATGTACTCACCACAACATTATAGACAATATCAGAAGACTGACCTTCTTCTACTGCTGGAGCATCAAGACGACTTAATATCACATGAGCTCCCATATTCTCCAATAGCTGGCGCGCCTCATCAACATCCATATTCATGATGTTATGAGGAATAACCAGTGTTGTATATTCTGAAATCACAAGACGAACATCATAGCTTTTTCCAGGCTCGAAACGATCTTGCGGCTTCAGCAGTTCCTGACGAATAACAGTACCTGCTTCTTCATCACTTGGTTCAGATGTAACGATAACACGCAGATTTTCATAATCTTCTGAAATCTGCTTTTTAGCAGTTGCAACATTCAGGCCAGTATAATCATTCATCACCAGATAAGTTCCTTTGCTGACTTTAATTTTGACATGAGAACCCTTTTCAAGTTCAGTTCCAGCATCAGGATAAATGGAGATAATTTCCCCCTCTTTAATGCCGTCTGTCAGTTCATAGGAAATATTGGATGAATTCAGCTGCAATCCCACTTCCATCAGCATATCCTGACACTCTGCAACACTCACACCAGCACATGCAGGTACAGCAGCTTTTTTATTTGTTGAAAAACCCTGTGTCAAAAACAGCATCGCGGCCAGCGCAGCGCCTGCAAGCACCAGAAGTGACAGAATCAGTACAGTGTACCCTGCTGTTTTTCCTATATTGGATTTTTTCTTTATATTCTTTGCTTTTTGGACCTCTTTCAGCTGATCCATCACAATCGTCCCCTGCGATTTTTCTTCAACTGATTCAAATGAAATTTTCTGTTCAGTTGCACGTACCGGTGACAAAACAGTATTTAAATCCTGAAGCATTTCAAGGCAGCTCTTATATCGGAATTCCTTACGTTTGGCACTGGCTTTTAAAATTACATTTTCAACGCTTTGAGGCACATCACAGATCATCTGACGAACAGAAGGCATTTCTTCACGAATGTGCTTCAATGCAACTTGTACAGGCTGTTCTGCTGAGAATGGAACCTGTCCGCTCAACAGTTCATAGAAGACAATACCCAAGGCATAAATATCACTCTGATAAGATGCCTGTTCACCTTTTGCAAGTTCAGGAGCCAAGTAATGAACTGAACCCATCACTGAATCATTCTGTGTCAGCTGCAATGCATCATGAGCCAATGCAATACCAAAGTCTACCATTTTAATCGTGCCATCATCTTTGACCAGCACATTCTGAGGCTTGATATCACGATGAATGATTCCACGCTTATGAGCTTCATAGGTTGCTGAAATCAGCTGTTTCATAATCGCAATTGCTTCATCTACAGACAAAGCACCGCGCAGATGAATCAACTGTTTCAATGTTTTTCCACGAATATATTCCATGACCAGAAAATGAGAACCATTGTCTTCACCTACATCATAGATTTCAACGATATTTGGATGAATCAAAGCACATGAAGCATGTGCTTCACGCTGAAAACGAAGCAACGCCACTGGGTCATTGCTTAATTCACCACGCAGTATTTTAACCGCAACTTCACGATTGAGCAGAGTATCCATCGCAATGTAAACATCAGCCATGCCACCGCTGCCAATGTGCTTGACCAGCATATAACGGTCTGCAATCATCTTGTTCATGCTTCACTCTCCTCCATCTTAATCAGTAAAACTGTAATGTTGTCTAATCCTCCTGCCAACAGTGACAGTTCCATCAAACGCTGTTGTTTTTTCTTTGCATCAAGACGTGCATCCTTAAGTACCTTTTCAATCACACTGTCTTCCACATAACCATGCAGACCATCACTGCAAAGTAGGAAATAATCTACAGAATCTTTGACTTTAAACACATCAAAACGCGCTTCATTCCAAACCCCTAAAGCATTGGTAATATAATGTCTGCGCACATGATTTTTCGCTTCTTCTTCCGTAATTTCATGCTTTTTCAGCATTTCCTGAACCATTGTATGATCTTCTGTCAGCTGTTTGAAATGACCGCTTTCAAAAAGCGCATAACAACGTGAATCACCAATGTTGATGACATAATTGCCTGCTTTTGTCAAAAGCAGTGCAACCATAGTTGTACCCATTCCACGATACTCAACGCGCGTAGTTGATAAAGTGAAGATTTCATCATTCGCTTTGCGGATATGCTGTTTCAACCAGGTAAAAAGTTCTTTTTCATTACTGAACCCTTTGGTTTCACTGAAAGCCATACTGAAATAACGTACAGCTGTACTGGAAGCAACATCTCCTCCTTTTGATCCACCAATGCCATCGCAAACCACGCAGAAAAGGTCACCGCATTCATTGGCTGCGATGACATAGGAATCCTGATTGGTTTTTCTCACTAAACCTTTGTCAGTGGATCCATAGGTTTTCATGAAAGTCCTCCCTGACGTTTTGCACGAAGCTGACCGCATGCTGCATCAATATCATCTCCGTGTTTTGCACGAAGCGTCGCCTTCACACGATTTTTCATCAGTGCATCATAAAATTTCATAGCACTCTTCATATCAGTGGACTGAAAGCCATGTTCATCCACTGCGTTATAAGGAATCAGATTGACATAAGCATTCATGCCTCGAATCAGCTGAGCCAATTCCTTTGCATGTTCCAAACTGTCATTAACACCTTTCAGCAGGATATATTCAAACGTCAGACGACGATTGTTTTCTTCACTGTATTTCTTTAATGCAGCCATCAGCACTTCGATTGGATAAGCACGATTGACAGGCATCAGCTGATTACGAAGTTCATTGTTGGGTGCATGCAGACTGATCGCAAGATTGTACTGCACATGTTCAGATGCAAAACGTTCAATCATTGGAACAAGACCACATGTAGAAATAGTGATATGTCGTGCTCCAATCGCAAGTCCTTTGTCATGATTGACTGTACGACAGAAATTCATCACATTGTCATAGTTATCAAATGGTTCACCTGTTCCCATAATCACGATATGACTCAAACGTTCACCTGTTTCATCCAGTTCCTTCTGAACAGCCATCACCTGTGCCACGATTTCACCGCTTGTACAGTCGCGCTGTTTCTTCAACAGACCAGATGCGCAGAACTTGCATCCCATATTGCATCCTACCTGAGATGTCACACACAGGCTTTTACCATAATCAAAATGCATTAAGACAGATTCAACTAAAGCACCGTCACTTAAACGAAACAGATATTTAGCCGTCTTATCTTTAGAAACCTGTTTTTCAACCACTTCCAGTGGATTGATCACAAATTCATTTTTTAATTCATCCAGAAATGAACGCGCTACATCGCTCATTTCATCAAAAGAAGTAACACGTTTCTGATACAACCAGGAAAAAATCTGATTAGCACGATACTTCTTCTGTCCTTTTGCAAGCATCAGCTCTTCCAGCTGTGCATAACTGTAATCATAAATAGTCTTCATATTCTCACCAGATGTTATTTTAACATTTAATCTTCTTTTTTAAAAGCTTCGCCATATAAAATCCATCCCAGTTGCCTTCAAATGGAAAACGTGTTTCTTCACTAATCAGTTCATATTGAGGATGACGTTCAATAAAAGCTTTCACTTGCCTTGAATTTTCCTTCTGATTGAGTGTACAAGTGCTGTAGACCATCACTCCACCCTCTTTCAACAATCCTGCACAGCTATCCAAAATCTGTTTCTGAATCGCCGCAATTTCATCAAGGCCATCTGGTGTCATGGTAAAGGCGATTTCAGGTTTCTGAGATAAAGTACCCAGACCTGAACATGGCACATCCAGAAGCATACGATCAAATGTTTCAGTTTCGAATACTTCATGTGCTTTAGTGCTGTCCATTGCCTTTGTTTCAATATTCGTAATCCCTAAACGCTCACATGCTTCATTTACCAAAGCCAGACGATTCTCATACAAGTCACAGGCAATGACTTTCCCTGTGTTGTGCATGAGTGCTGCCATCAATGTTGTTTTACCACCTGGAGCACTGCAGCAATCCAGCACAACGTCATAATCCTGCACATCCACTAAACGTGCAGCCTTTTGCGATGAATAGTCCTGCACAATCACTTTACCTGCCTTAAACCATTCTGACTGTATCAGATTGCCATCATATTCAAAGGCAAGATCATCAATCATACTCACTTTATCATCACGAATCAATTCTTCTTTTGAGCATTTGATTGGATTTAAACGTCCTGTTGCCGAAGATGATCGAAGTGTACTTTCTGCAATCTTGACCATCACATCTTCTCCATATTGCTTCTTCCACAGGTTTAAAATCCATGCCGGCACAGAACAGTTTACAGAAGTACGTTTTACAAGATCATTTTCTTCACTTTTGATGAGTGGTTTAGAAACGCATTTTCTCAGCACTGCATTCACAAACCCTTTTTCATGTTTCCCTGCAAGTTCTACTGTGGAATTTAATACAGCATATTCAGGAATGCGATCAAGAAAGTGCATCTGATACACTGCCATATTCAAAAGAACTTCCATTTTTTTTGAACATTTCTTAGTAACGTAAGGTGCCCACTGAAGTTTCAGCAAATCCCAGTTACGCAAAACACCATAAACCAGTGTTGAAACAAGTGCCATATCGTTTTGCTTCAGATGATTCATTTTTTTCATACTTAATGATGCATAAGCCTGATAAGACATGACATCATTTAAGATTTCATAGGCTGTTTTTCTTGGCATAAACATTCCTTTCTAGTCCAGTCTCTGTGGATTAATATCCACGGAAAGTGTACATTTTCTCTTATCAATACGGAACTCCTGTACAATTTCACGCACAACACACTTCATTTCCGCTAAATTTTTCCCTTTGCACAAAATACGTCGACGATGTCGATCCTGAATACGGTGCAATCCACTTGGACCAAGCACTTTAAACATACTTTTTTTACGCAGCTGTGCTGCAAACAGTGCACTTTCCTCATCTGCAACCTGTTCATTGTTATGAGAAAGCACAATTGAAATCAGATACGTATACGGTGGATTCTGTGACAAACGTCGATATTCCATTTCCTTCTTAAAGAAAGTCAGATAGTCGTTGCGAGATCCTGTTTCTAAAGCATAATGATTTGGATCAAAGGCCTGCAGCACCACTTCCCCTTTCTTATCAGAGCGGCCGCTGCGACCAGAAGCCTGTACAATCAGATGAAACGTCGTTTCTACAGAACGGAAATCAGTATGCTGAAGACCTGCATCAGCATTTAAAATCCCTACCAGCGTTACATCTGGATAATCCAGACCTTTGGCAATCATCTGCGTTCCGATTAAAATATCTGCTTCATGACGACCAAAAGCGTCCAAGAGCTGTTCATGAGCGTTTTTGCGAGATGTTGTATCCGCATCCATGCGAATTGTCTTTGCATCAGGAAAACGACGCTGTACCTCTTCCTGAAGCTTTTGTGTACCAAAACCAAACGGCAGCCAATGAGAACTGTGACATTTAGGACATATACGTATCAAAGGCTTAACAGCACCACAGACATGACACTTCAATACATTTTCTTCTTTATGATAGCTCAGCGCTACATCACAATGTTCGCACATCAGTACTTCACCGCAATCTGAACACTTTAAAACAGGAGAATATCCTCTTCGGTTCAACAAAAGAATCACCTGTTCATGACGATCAAGGCGCTGCTGAATCTTGAAATTCAGTTCATCACTGATCATGTAATTCTGGCCTTTACGCATCGCATTGCGCATTGAAATCATCTTTACCTCAGGCAAACTATGATTAATACGGTCTGATAAAGTAACCAGATCATAAACCCCTTTTACTGCACGTGCATAAGAATCTAAAGAAGGCGTAGCACTGCCCAGCACCACTTTACAACCGTGAACAGAAGCACGATACAGACACAAATCACGACAATGATATTGAGGCATAGAGTCCTGCTTATAGCTTTGATCATGCTCCTCATCCATCACAATCAATCCAAGATCATCAAATGGCATAAAGACTGCTGAACGCGTTCCTACTACAACACTGACCTCACGATGACGAATCATCTGATACTGTTCATATTTTTCCTGATCATTCAATCCAGAATGATAAATGGCCACATCAGAACCAAAGCGTTCCTTTACACGTTTAACCATCTGTGGAGTCAAAGAGATTTCAGGCACAAGAATCAGTACCTGTCTTCCCTTCTCAATCACTTCACGGGCCATCTGCAGATAAATTTCAGTCTTTCCTGAACCAGTTACACCATGCAACAGAACAACCTGTTTCCGGGATTGTTCAATCTGATGTTTTGCCTGAAATTGAAGTTCAGTCAGTTTAAGATCCTGTTTCAGATCTGAGATTTCTTTTTTTATAAACACAGCTTCTTTTTCAAACTGTTCAACTGCACATACCTCTTCCAGCTTTTTAGAAACAGTTTTAAAACGCTCACGCCACATTGAAAGCTTCATTTCTTTTTCTTCGAATAAAGCTTTATAAGCAAGCTTCTGCTTCTCAGTCAAAGGACCATCATATGAAAGAACAGGACGCACCCAGACTTCCATTTTGATTCTTTTCTTTGTACTGCTTGGTTTAATTTTGTTCGGTAAAATTGCCTGAAAACAGCTGATGACAGGAGAAATGGTTTCCTTTGCCATCCACAAAGCCAGATCATGCATCTCTTTTGTAATCAAAGGTTCCTGATCCAGCAGGTCATCAATCGTTTTCACCTTAAACCCTAAGCGTTCACTCAATTGTGCCTCAGTTTCAAAAACATCTTCTACAGACTCGACAAAACCGACAATGTTTTTACCATTAAAGTTGATCAGAACACGCATTCCTGGCTGAAGTGCATCATCATGACACAAATACGTATAGGTCTGATCCAATTTCAGACTGGCATGTTCAATCCAAACCTGTGCAAGTTTCATGCGTATCCCTCTCCTTTATCTTTGTTATTTTAACATATCTTTACCATGGATGAAAGAAAAGGAAGTGCATGAGCACTTCCTGACTATCTTGGCAATTCAACAATCGCTTTAAACAAGTCTCCATCCACTTCCACATGGAAATGACCATGATGAAGCTCTGTAAAACTCTTGACGATCGCAAGACCCAATCCAGATCCCTGACTGTTGCGTGAAGTATCCCCCTGCACAAAACGTTCAGTAATTTCATCCGGATTAAAATCAAGCTCCTGTTCAGAAATATTCTTAAAGATGACTTTGACAGAATTCTCAGAATTCATCAAATCAATAAAGACTCGAGTAGATTTCATTGCATACTTGCTGATATTCAACAACAGATTTTCAAAAATACGGAATGCTTTGGCACTATCCAGCTGAAGCAGAATCTTTTCATCCGATGGATTGATTCTTACCTCAAGATTCTTTTCATTCAAAGCTTCTTCACATTCCAGATGAACCTGTCGAATCAGTGAGACCAGATCCACTTCAACCAGATTCAATGCGACATTACCACTTTGTACCTTTGAAACTTCAAATAAGTCTTCAATCAAGTGCTTCAAACGATCAGAATTTCTTTCCAACGTTTCAATATATTGCTGTCTTTCCTCTTCATTCTGACAATTCTTTAAAAGATCAACATAGGTAATCATGGAGGTCAGCGGAGTCTTTAAGTCATGCGAAACATTGGTAA
>JAZRUQ010000049.1:0-5775 GCA_045652605.1 Erysipelotrichaceae bacterium | reverse complement strand
GACATTGAGCTGATTACGACCAACCGCATTGAGGGTGTCAGCGGATCTTATCCGGGATATTCCCTGAAAAGAGGAATGAGAAGCGATGCAGTGGCAACCATACAGGCACAGTTGAATCGCATTGCGGTCAATTATCCGATTATTCCGGTGATTTATCCGGTAGATGGCATCTTCGGTGCTCAGACAGAGGCTGCCGTCAAAGCTTTCCAGAAGCAGTTTAATTTGACGCAGGATGGGATTGTCGGGAATTCAACCTGGTACAAGATTTCCTATATTTATGTCGCTGTGAAGAAACTGGCAGAGCTTGGCAGCGAAGGAGTACAGGCAGGTCTTGATTTTGAATATCCGGGGACACCGCTGCGTGAGGGTACACGTTCGATTAAAGTTCAGGAAATTCAATTCTTTCTTAATAAAATAGCCTTGTTTACAACGCGTGTGCCATCAATCAAAATAGACAGTTATTTCGGATCTGGCACCAAAGCTGCCGTGATTGCCTTTCAGCGTCTTGCAGGACTTACACCAGATGGTGTTGTAGGTCAGACAACATGGAATACATTGGTTGAAGCTTATGAAGATACACTGGATGTTGAAAGTCCTGTACAGAATGCTTTAGGTCCATATCCAGGTACTGCACTGCGTGTGGGTTCATCTGGTAGTGATGTCCGTAAAGTCCAGTCTGCACTCAATGCGATCAATGGAAACAATGCTTTGGTCGTGGATGGCCTGTTTGGTCAGGCAACAGAAAGGGCAGTTCGTATTTTTCAAAGTCAAAATGGACTGACTGTCGATGGTGTTGTTGGTCAGGCAACATGGAATCAGCTCAATGAGGTCTTAATCAGTACGTACAATGCACTTTTAACAGATCTCAATAGTTTTCGTCTAAGAGAATTGATTTATGATTCCTATACGGATTTAATGTGGAATACGACGGTTAACTCAATCGATTATTAAAAAAGAGTTCCGTAGAACTCTAGAAATGTCGAACTTCAAATCGCTTTTCATCAGGATGAAGAGCGATTTCTTTTTTGCGAATGTCATCAACACGAATGAAACGATCCCCTTCTTTGATTTTAGATAAGATAATGCGGATCTGATTGTCTTCACCTTGTATCTGCATTTCAACCATGCCATTGGACATATTGCGAATGGTGCCTGTACAGTTGTATTGAATGGCCAGACGTTGCACAAAGGCTCTGAAACCAACACCTTGTACACGTCCTTCGAAGATCATCAGATAACGTTTCATTGTATCAACTCCTGTGTTCATTATAAGAAAAAGTAAAACGCATGTCAAAGTGACATGCGTTGCTGACATGGTGCATCTGACAGGAGTCGAACCTGCGACCAATCGAATCGGAATCGAGTACTCTATCCAGCTGAGCTACAGATGCAAGAAACTTTTCTTATTCTACCAATGAATTATTAAATCCGTCAAGATGACGATGAATTCCACTGGAAAGAATGATATAATTGATAAGATAAAAGTGGGGTATTTATGGATTCTAGTAAACAGATGACCAGTGGAAATGCGGCAAAACTGATTCTCTTTTTTGCGATTCCATTGATGATTGGAAATATATTTCAGCAGCTGTATACCATGGTTGATACCATGATTGTGGGTCAGGTGCTGGGTGTCAGTGCACTTGCGGCATTAGGGGCTGCAGACTGGCTGATCTGGCTTGTGCAGGGGATTATTACTGGGATGACCCAGGGGTTTTCGATTCAGTTGTCTCAGGATTATGGTGCACAGCGCTGGGAACGTTTGAAAAAATCAGCAGGAAGAAGCATTCTGTTGACGATTGTAATGGCCATCAGTGTATTTGTGTTCTTTCAGCTGACACTGAAGCCGATTTTACTGCTTCTGAATACACCGGTGGATATTCTGGATATGGCAATGGAATATGCACGTGTAATCTTTTTAGGGTTGTTTTCCGTATCCGCCTATAATTTAGGAGCTTCCTTCTTAAGAGCGATGGGGGATTCCAATTCGCCTTTAAAAGCGATGCTGGTGGCATCTGTCATCAACATTGTATTGGATATTGTGTTTGTGGCCTATTTCCATTGGGGAATTGCAGGGGCTGCCTTTGCGACGATCCTGTCTCAGACGATTTCAGCCTTGTACTGTTTTCTGGTGCTGAGAAAAATGGAAGTCATGGCGTTGAAGAAACAGGACTTTGATTCTGTGGAAGCACCGGACCAACGTCTGCTTCGTCTGGGATTTCCAATGGCTGCACAGAATGTCATCATTGCGATTGGTGGTCTGTGTGTGCAGTATGTCATCAATGGCTTTGGTTCATTGTATGTTGCAGGTTTTACTGCCACCAACAAGATGTATGGTTTGCTGGAACTGGCAGCACTGGCTTTTGGTTTTGCGATGACAACGTATGTGGGTCAGAATCTTGGCGCAGGCAAGATTTTGCGCATTAAAGAGGGAGTCAAGAGTGGTTCTATGATGGCTCTGTTGACATCTGGTGTAATTACGGTGTTGATGTTTGTGTTTGGCCGTCAGATTCTATCCTTGTTTATTTCAGGCGATCCGAATGAAACTGCACAGGTACTCAAGATTGCCTATGATTATCTGCGTGTCATGGCAAGCTGTCTGTGGGTGCTGTATCTGCTGTTTGTGTTCCGTTCTACACTGCAGGGATTAGGCGATACCTTTATTCCAATGATCAGCGGTTTTGTGGAACTGGTCTGCCGTGTTGTGCTGATTTTTGTGATGCCGCGTTTCTTTGGAATGGAAAGCATATATTTTGTTGAAGTGTTCGCATGGAGTGGAGCGATTATCCTGCTGGTGGGCTCTTGTCTGAAGCGAATCCGTGATTTGAAAGAGGGGGAAGAAAGTTTATGTTAAAACGATTCTGGAAAGTTCTGGCTTTAAATAAGAATCAGAATGAAATTGAACTGGATGGCAAAAAGATTGCGATCGGCAAGAAAGAAAAACGTATGGCACGTATTTCGCAAAGCATTATGGAGTTTATTCCCTTGTTTGCAATGTTTGTATTTGTCAACAACCCTCATTTGATTGAAATTGAAAATGCAGGACTGATTATGAGCTTTCTGGTAGTCACTGTTGTCATCTGTGGTGTCTTTGTGGCAGGCTGCGTTCTTGCCTATCTGGTATGGCGTATAGGTGTTCGTAAAATCCTTTAAGGTGCATCTGCACCTTTTCTTTTTCTTTAAGAGTCAATTCATTGTATAATCATATCGAGGAAATCAGATTATGAAAAACACGAACATAAAAACGAATCAACAGGGAATTCTGGAATTCTCAGGAAAGTCAGTGACTGATCTGGCGGAAAAATATGGGACACCTTTGTATGTGATGGATGAAATGACGATCAGAAATCGTCTTAAGACATTTAATAAGGCAATGAAAGAGGCTTTTGATGAAAAAGCGGAGGTGCTGTATGCTTCAAAAGCCTGTGATTTTCTTGCGATGTATCGTCTGATTCAAGAAGAAAACTGTGGTGTGGATGTGGTTTCAGATGGTGAAATCTTTACGGCATTCAAAGCAGGTTTTCCGATGGAAAAAGCTTATTTTCATGGCAACAACAAGACGGATTCAGAAATCCGTTTTGCGATTGAAAAAGGAGTCGGAACGTTTGTTGTGGATAGCGAAGATGAGCTTGAAGCACTCAATCAGATTGCATCTCAATACAAGATCGTACAGAAGATTCTGATTCGTGTGACTCCAGGTATTGACCCTCATACGTATGAAGCTGTATCCACCGGTGTTGTTGACTGCAAGTTTGGCTCCGCCATTGTCACAGGTGCAGCTGAAGCATTGACTCAGAAAGCTTTAACGATGGAACATATTTCACTTCAGGGGTTTCATTGTCATGTGGGATCACAGGTGTTTGATGGTGAAGTGTTCATGAAATGTGCAGATGTCATGTTCCGCTTTATCAAGGATATTTCAGAAAAGTTGAATTATGAGTGTCTGCAGCTGAATCTTGGCGGAGGATATGGTGTTCCATATACTGTAGAAGATCCTTGTCTGGATATTGAAGAGATTCTGATGCGTGTGGGAGCACATGTAAAGCGTCTTTGTCGTCTGTATGATATCAATCTTCCACAGATTCTGATGGAGCCGGGAAGAAGCATTGTTGCCGATGCTGGTATCACTTTGTATCGTGTGGGCAGCGTCAAAAAAATACCGGGTGCAAAAAACTATGTTTCAGTGGATGGCGGCATGACAGACAATCCTCGTTATGCTCTGTATCGTTCAAAATACACCATACTTTGTGCTAGCCGTATGAATGAAATGTCAGCAATGCGCTGTTCTGTTGTGGGCAAGTGTTGTGAAAGCGGCGATATTCTGCAGGAAAATGTGCTGCTTCCTGAAACAATTCAACGCAATGATGTGATTGCGGTATTGTGTACTGGAGCATACAACTATTCCATGGCTTCCAACTACAATCGCATTGTCCGTCCTGCTGTGGTAATGATTGCAGGATATGATGAAAAAGTGGTTGTACAGCGTGAAAAGTTTGAGGATTTAATCAAGAATGAAATGTAGATCATATCATTTGTGGTAAAATAAAATTTAAGGTAAAGGAAAGTGAAATTATGAAAATCCGTCTTTTAGCAACAGCTGATGTTCATGGGGTGATTTCTCCCTATCAGTATTCTGATCGTACATTGGCACGGCAGGGTTTAGCACGTCTTGCAGGGCATATTCATCGTCTGCATGATGAAAATACATTGTTGATCGACAATGGCGATGTTCTGGAAGGATGTCATTTGACGTTCTATCATGCGCAGTATGAGCCAGATACACGTCATCCAATGGCAGATGCCCTGAATTATCTGAAATATGATTATTACAATCTGGGAAATCATGATTTCAACTACGGTTACGATATGCAGCATGGTTACATGGAAGCAGTCAATGCCAAGTGCATTACAGGCAACATCACTGAACATGGCAAAGTGGTCGGTGCCGAATATACCATTCATGAATTTGATGAAAGTCATCGCATTGCCCTGATTGGTGTGACAACACAGCATATTCCAGTGTGGGAACATCCTGAACATATTGAACACAACACATTTGAAAATGTCTTTGATTATGTGAAAAGAACGGTAGCGAAAATCAAAGAAACTGAAAGTGTCAATGGTATCGTTGTGGTGTATCATGGAGGTTTTGAAAAAGATCTGGAAACAGGCGTCAACACAGAAGCACAGACAGGTGAAAATCTGGGATATAAGATGTGTGCGGAAATTGATGGTATTGATGTCATGATCACAGGTCATCAGCATCGTTCTTTAGCGACAAAATGTTTTGATAAAGTGGTCACTCAGACAGCTTATATTGGTAAAGAGCTGGCAGTAGTGGAATGGGACTTGGATACGCATGAAATCACTGCAGAACTTTTGAAAGCAGATCAGCCGATTGATGAAAATCTGATGGCTTTGTTTGCGGACAAGGAAGAACGTGTGCAGACGTGGCTGGATAAACCATTGGGTATCGTTAAGGATGGCGATTTACTGATTGATGATCTGTTTGAAGCACGTGTACATAAGCATCCGCTGGTTTCTTTCCTCAATCAGGTTCAGCTGCATGTCAGTGGGGCACAGCTGTCTGCCAATGCCCTGTTCAATGATGCCAAAGGATTCCGTCATGAAATCACAATGCGTGATCTGGTTTCCACCTATGTTTATCCAAACACACTGGTGGTTTTAAAAATTACAGGTGCTCTTTTAAAGAGATATCTTGAAAAGTGTGCAGAATACTTTGCGATTGAAGATGGAGAACTCAAAGTAGCTCAT
>JAZRUQ010000048.1:0-2665 GCA_045652605.1 Erysipelotrichaceae bacterium | reverse complement strand
ATATGGATCTGGCTGGTGACATGGACATTCACATTCTTCTACTGTGCAGTCTTCGCAGTGACATTCACATTCTGGATCTACTTCACACGCAAAGATTGAGAGTGAAGAGTTGGCGATAAGGATGAGTGCTAAAAGCAGAGATAAAAGTTTTTTCATCCTGTTTCCCCTTTCATAAATAATAAATGTTTGTGGACATTGCCCTAGACACAAAAGGCTGAACCTTTCTATTTTATTAATGTGGTGTGGTGAAAGGTTGTCATCGGACAATGTCCCCCGGACGCAAAACAGAATTGAATTGGCGCTAACTCCGCGCAGGTTTTGCTGCCCGTGTAAATTCGGTACCTCTTTACGAGTACTAATATACCTGATTTAATTTCTTTTTCAACTGGGTACTGTTTCGAAACATTAGGTACTTGACAAAACAAAAATAAAATACTTATCCTTTAAAATAAGGCTTTTTTGAATGTCAAAATTTTTTGTAAAAATTGAATAATTCTTACACATTGGGTGTTGACAGACTGCAGAGATAGAAAAAGACAGAGTTTTTAGCTCTGTCTTTTTAGAATAATGACATCTGGTTTTCTTCCTGAAGATGATTCAGACAACCGAGTTTTTCGAGTTTTTTCAGCAGTGTTGCTGAAAGCTGCGTGCGAGTCAGAATGTCTTCCTTCGACAGGAATGGACAGTTCTTTCTAGCTTCGACAATGGATTTCGCAACGTTTTCTCCTAAGCCGTCCACTGTTGTAAATGGCGGTATGATGGTCTTGTTGTCTCCTGGCATGACTTTAAAGTCAGTGGCTTCAGATAGATCAATATCGATGTTGGAGAATCTGTATCCGCGTGCATACATTTCAAGACAGCTTTCAAACGTCGAAATCAATGCGCTGTCTTTAGGTGTGACTTCACGTTTGAGTTCAGGGTCCTGCATCTTTTTATGGATTTCATCCATTCTTGAGGCAATAGCGTCATAGCCTTTGACCATCGTTTCAATTTCATAGGCATCACATCTCAGTGAGAAGTAAACCGCATAATACCAGTATGGATGATGAACCTTAAACCAGGCAATACGGATGGCCATCATAACATAGGCTACTGCATGGGCTTTCGGGAACATGTACTTGATTTTCTTACATGAATCAATGTACCAGTCATCCACCACCGGTTTCATGATTTCTTCCCATTCTGGTTTCAGACCTTTTCCTTTACGGACAGATTCCATGATAAAGAATGCATCTTTTGGTTTTAATCCACGATGAATCAGATATGTCATGATATCGTCACGACATCCGATTACATTCTGCAAAGGAATGCCTTTTTCAACCAGGTCTTTAGCATTGTTCAGCCATACATCTGTTCCATGTGAAAGACCAGAGATAATAACAAGGTCTGAGAATGTTTTTGGTTTGGTTAGTTCCAGGATACCTCGTACAAACTTGGTGCCGAATTCAGGAAGACCGATTGCTCCTGTCTTTTCCTGGAACAGTTTAGGATCTGCATGAAGTGCATCAGAACTTGAAAACAGTGACATAGTATCCAGATCATTCATTGGAATTGATTTAGGGTCTATTCCTGAAATGTTCTGGAACATTCTCATGACGGTTGGGTCTACATGACCCAGAATATCAAACTTGAGCACGTTGTCATGAATGGCATGGAAGTCAAAGTGTGTTGTTTTCCATTCACTTTGAGGGTTGTTTGCAGGATAGTTGACAGGTGTAAAATCATGGACGTCCATATAGTTTGGAATGACGATGATTCCACCTGGATGCTGTCCTGTTGTACGTTTTACTCCTTCACAACCCATGGACAGATGCACTCTTTGCGCCTGTCTCATGTTTTCAATGCCCTTTTCCTCACAATAGCCGGAGACATAACCAAAGGCTGTTTTCTGTGCTACTGTACCAATGGTACCTGCACGATAGACATAGTCTTCACCAAATACTTCTTTTGTATAAGCATGGGCATTAGGCTGATATTCTCCTGAGAAGTTCAAGTCAATATCAGGAACTTTATCCCCTTCAAATCCTAAGAACGTTTCAAATGGAATGTCCTGTCCATTTGGTGTCATTAATGTTCCACAATGTGGGCATGGTTTATTCTGAAGGTTAAATCCGGATGCGACTGAACCATCTGTAATAAATTCAGAGTGATGACACTTGCTGCAGACATAATGTGGGGCAAGTGGATTAACTTCGGTAATTCCTGACATTGTTGCAACAAAGCTTGAACCTACGGAACCACGGCTGCCTACAAGATAACCATCCTGATTCGATTTCTTTACCAGCAGATGTGAAATGTAGTAGATAACACCGAATCCATTACCGATGATGGAATTCAGTTCTCGTTTGAGTCGAGCTTCAACAATTTCAGGCAGATTTTCGCCATAAATCTGATGTGCTGTTTCATAACAGATATCCGTCAATTTCTGGTCGGCGCCATCAATGACTGGTGTATACAGTTTATCATGGACTGGTTTAATAAATTCGCACAGATCTGCAATCTTGTTTGTGTTTTCTACAACCAGTTCAAATGCTTTTTCCTTTCCCATCCATGCAAAGCATTCCAGCATTTCATCGGTTGTACGGAAGTGCTGGTCTGGATGAACGGTTTTCTTTCTGCGTTCAGCATCATAAATATGCAGTGGATGACGTACTCCGCCAATGCC
>JAZRUQ010000047.1:0-1832 GCA_045652605.1 Erysipelotrichaceae bacterium | reverse complement strand
TGAAGATGGAGAATGTACCGTTATCGGCGGTGAATTTGACGGAAAAACGCTTTCCGACGTCCTTGAAAACGAAATCGGATTGGTTTCTCTCGGAACAAACTGCAAAGACTGTAAAAGCATTGAAGACTTCCCTATTCTTATAAAACTCATTGATGCTGACGATAAACTTTCCGTTCAGGTTCATCCCGATGACGAATATGCTGCAGCAAACGAAAAAGATGTCAGAGGCAAAACAGAAGCATGGTATATCATTGACTGCGATGATGACGCAGAACTGATTTACGGTTTCAATGACGATCTTAGCAAAGAAGAATTCCGTAATGCTATTGAAAACGGTACACTTCTTGAGAAAGTCAACAGAGCAAAAATCAAACCCGGAGATGTAGCATTTATCTCTTCGGGTACGCTTCATGCTATCGGTAAAGGCATCCTTCTTGCAGAAGTTCAGCAGAGTTGTAACACTACATACAGAGTTTTCGATTACAACAGAACAGGTCTTGACGGAAAGCCCAGAGAACTCCATATAGATAAAGCCGTTGATGTTACGAAGTGTACTATTCCTGAAGGCACACTTGAGCCTGAAGGAATGCCTGTAAAACATGACGGCTACATAAGCATTCTTCTTTCTGAATGCCCCTATTTCACAATGACATCAGTTGAAGTTGACTCACTTTATGCAGATGATGCTGACGAAAAGTCCTTCGTTTCTCTTGTTGTACTGGAAGGTAACGGCACAATCAAATGCGGAAACGAAACAAGAGATCTGAAAAAGGGTGACAGTATATTCATCCCTGCAAATTCCGGTTCATTCTATGTTTCGGGAAAGGTAAAACTTCTTCAGTCAAAGGTATAAAATGTCAGTAGTAAGCGCACACGAACTGTCGATGGAATTTCTTGATAACGTGCTCTTCGATAAAGCAAGTTTTGATATCGAAGAGCATGATAAAGTAGGGCTTATCGGCAATAACGGAACAGGAAAAACAACTCTTTTCAAGCTGATTGCAGGTGTTTATGAGCCTGCAGACGGCGGTCTTTTTATATCTTCAACTGCAAAAACAGGATATGTGGAACAGCATGCCTGCTCCGATTTCAGCAAGACAGCAAAGGAAGAAATGCTGTCTGTTTTTTCGCATCTTGAACAAATGGAAAATGAACTTGAAATTCTCCATACAACAATAGATTCTTCTCCTGCCAATCTTTCCGAACTCATTGAAAAACAGACTGCTCTCACTGAAAAATATCAGTCCATGGGTGGGCTTACTTTCCGTTCAAGGGCTAATTCCATGCTTTCCGGTTTAGGTTTTTCAGAAGATGAACAGAATCTTCCCGTGGGTGATTTAAGCGGCGGTCAGCGAACAAAAATAGCTCTGGGTAAACTTCTTTTATCAGATTCAAATTTAATTTTACTGGATGAACCGACTAACCATCTTGATATAAAAAGTGTTGAATGGCTTGAAGATTTCCTTTCAAAATACAACGGCACTGCGCTGATTGTTTCACATGACAGATATTTCCTTGATAAAGTTACCAACAAAACAATGGAAATTGAGCATAAAAAAATTACCGTGCGAAAAGGTAATTATTCCGTTTATGCAAAGATCAAAGAAGAACAAAAGGAAGCCGACAGACGCAAATACGAACAGCAATCAAAAGAAGTTGAACGTATTGAGGGAATCATAAAACAGCAGAAACAGTTCAACCGTGAAAGAAACTACATTACAATTGCAAGTAAACAAAAGCAGATTGACCGTATCAAAGAGGATATGACATCTCCCGATGCTGACGAAAAATCCATTAAACTCAAGTTTGAAGCAGGTGCTGTCAGCGGTAAT
>JAZRUQ010000046.1:0-3226 GCA_045652605.1 Erysipelotrichaceae bacterium | reverse complement strand
TTGTAAGGCAGATGCTCTCCCAACTGAGCTAAACCTCCACGTTTGTCTTGCGCTCTTCAGCGCTTAGTTATAATACCAGACCACAATATTTATGTCAACACTTTTTTAGATATTTTTTCAAACTTTTTTATTTTTTCTTATAGATGCAAATCGAGAAATGCACACGTGTTTTCAGTGTATTCAAAGCTCTTAATTTTTGCATATCTTTCTCAGAAGTCTTGTACGTATAAGGTGTCATCATAAACAAAGCATGGATATCTTCATTCGTTTCTACTTCAATCTCATCTTCCACAAAACGTTGTTCAACCAGATCAAAGCCTTCCAGTACAGCTGGTGCATCATCATTCTTATAAGGACGATCATAAACCGCTGCTTTCAATTCATACAAATGATCCTTTCCTGGACCTACTGTTATCAAAACACCATCTTGTTTTAATACACGATAAAATTCTTCTGTCGCTGTCGGCGCAAACAGAACCGTAATACAGTCCACACTCTGGTTGAACGCTGGAAGATCAAAAATCGATGCAATCACATAAGAAGATGCCTTATCTTTTTTAGACGCGTGCAGAATTGCTTCTCTGGACATATCAAAGGCATGCACTTCCCCTGTTGTTGCCTTTTTCATTTGTCTAGTGTAATATCCCTGCCCACACGCACAGTCAAAAAGCACTTCCGGATTCATTTCGGATACAATATTAACCATTTCATCTGCTAAGGCATGATAATATCCTTTTTCAAGAAATGCTGTTCTGGACTGGACCATTTCCTTGTTGTCACCTTGTGTTGGTTTAAAATTTCGGCACAGATTTACATAACCAGATTTAGCCAGATCAAAAGAATGTCTATTCTCACAGACAAGTGTTCTGTCTTTTAATTTCAATGTTTTCTGACATACAGGACAACGATAATTCATAAGTGCACCTCTTTGTGTTTCTTATTATAACATAGATTCTTGAAGTTCCACTTCAACTTAAGCTATAATATCAACGATAAGGAGACAAAACTATGAAAATTATTAAAGGTAAAATCACAATGGAAAATGGTGCTGAAATTCCATTTGATCTGTATCCAGAATCTGCACCTGTTACAGTTGAAAACTTCGTAACTCTGATTGAAAAAGGCTACTACAACGGAAAAACATTCCACCGTGTTATCCCTCACTTCGTTTCTCAGGGTGGATGCCCTTATGGAACAGGTGCTGGTGACCTGGGTTACACAATCCCTTGCGAAACAAAAGGCAATCCGCACCGTCATGTGCCAGGAGCACTTTCAATGGCTCACAGAGGAAGAAACACAGGCTGCTGCCAGTTCTTCATCGTACATGACCCACAGCCTCATCTGGATGGTGTACACACTGTTTTCGGTATGGTAACTGACAACATGGGTGCTGTCCGCAACATGCGCAATGGCGATGTGATGGTTAAAGTAGAAATCACAGAAAAATAAATCCATCGAAGAATTCTCATAGGAGAATTCTTCTTTTTTTCTAATGTGAATGATATAATATGAAAGTTAAAGGAGTGATTCTCATGGCAAATCCTGACAAGATACTTACGCTGGCAACCCAGACTGGAAAGTCTCTTCTGGAAAGCGGTGCAGAAACATATCGTGTTGAAGATACCATCTGCCGCATCTGCAGAAGTCTGCACATGGAAGAAGCAGAAAGCATTTGTCTGCCAACAGGCATTTATGTCACTGCCATGATGAATGGTAAAAGCTACACTAAAATTGTGCGCATTACTTCCCGCTCCACAAATCTTCATAAAGTTGACCGTTTAAACCAGCTCTCTCGCGATGCAAGTCAGCTTGATGAACAGCAATTTGGACAAAAACTCAATGAAATCATCAACGAAACCCCTTATTCCAGCAAGACAGACTTGTTGTTTGCAGGAATCAGTGCCTTTGGTTTTGTCCTGGTTTTTGGAGGCGTTTTATCAGATGCACTTCTGGCTTTCTTTATTGGAATTCTCGTTCGATTTTTAGAAAAGAGTCTTGGCAGACTTCAGATGAATTCATTCTTTTCTGTTGCTATTTCGTCTGCAGTTTTAACCATTCTGGCATTATTGGCTTCTTTAATGAACCTGACTGTTTCTACAGACAGTGTCATCATCGGCACCATCATGCTTCTGGTACCAGGTCTTGCGATTACCAATGCTGTTCGTGACAGCATTGCAGGCGACTTGATTTCAGGTCTTGCCAGAGGTGCTGAAGCACTTTTGATTGCCGTTGCAGTAGCCCTTGGAAACGGGGCCGGCATGATGATCTGGATTTGGATGGGAGGGATTATCGGATGATTCTTCCTGTACTTGGCGCATTTATCGCTACCATGGGATTTGGGGTCATGTTTAACATTCGTGGCAATAAACTGATTGCAGCTTCTTTTGGAGGAGCTCTTGGTTTTGGAGTCTACAGCCTGTGTCTAAATGCAAATCTGGGTGATCCTCTGTCCTTGTTTATCGCTTCTGGAGTTTTCACTCTCTATGGCGAAATTTTAGCCCGTCAATTAAAAACCCCTGTTACTTTGTTTATCGTCTGTGCACTCATTATCCTGGTTCCAGGAGGCGGCATGTATCGTACAATGCTGGCCATCATCCAAGGAAATCTGGATAACGCTGTGCAGATTGGTCTTTCTTCTTTAGCTAGTGCTGGATCTTTGGCACTTGGCACAATCTTTGTCTCATCACTGACAAAAGCTGCTTTCATTATTAAAAAGTGAGGTTCATATGGTAAAAGCAATCTTTTTCGATCTTGACGGTACACTTCTTCCTATGGATGAAGATCTGTTCACTAAAATCTACATCAGCAACATGGCTAAGAAATTCGTCGGTTCTGAACTTTCTGCTGAAAAACTGCCTCATGGCATCATGTTAGGCTTAAAAGCCATGTTTAAAAACACTGGTGAAAAAACCAATGAAGAAGTCTTCTGGGAAGCATTTGATGGATTTATGGGTAAAAACCATGAACCTTTTGTTCCTATGTTCAATGAATACTATGCCAATGATTTTATTAAGGCAAAATCTGGATGCGGATTCAATCCTGTCTCAAAAGAAATCATTGATCTGTGCAAAGAAAAAAAGATTCGCTGTATCCTGGCTACAAATCCAGTATTCCCACACATGGCAACACATCAGCGCACTCAGTGGGCGGGGTTGAATATCGAAGACTTTGAGTTGATCACAACTTATGAAGATTCACATGCATGCAAACCAAATCCTTTGTACTA
>JAZRUQ010000045.1:0-3184 GCA_045652605.1 Erysipelotrichaceae bacterium | reverse complement strand
TGGATGAAGTTCATGAACACATAAACGAACTGCTTCATTGGTTTTCACTTCATGAATCTGACCTTCCAGTTCGACTTGTGCTATTCCATTATGATTTGTGTTAATGATCAGTTCAAGTTCTTTTTCATCAAAATGAGGCGTCATTTTTAATGATGTGATGTAATGTTCGGGTACACTTTCCAGCCAGGCAGTCTGCCACAGACCGCTTTGTGCTGTATACCAGATTCCTTTTGGATCTGAGGACTGCTTGCCGCGCATCTGCCCTTTCTGCTCCGTTGGGTCTTGAACAACAACTTTTATCAGATTGATTTCAGCAAGCGCATCAGTGATATCACATACAACCGGCAGATACCCGCATTGTGATGAGCCCACATGTTTCTGATTGACAAAGACCTCACAGAAAGCATCCACTGCATCCAGATGAAGCAGTACTTTTCCACGATTGAATCCTTCTGGAAGAATGATTTCTTTTTCCATGATGAGCTCTTCATCAGCTTTTAAAGGTTCAAGACCTCCACCTAATTCACATTCTAAAGAAAATGGGACAAGTGCCTGTCCTGAACATGTTCTCTGTTTGCCTTTAATCGTGTAATTCCATGCCCCATTCAGACACAGATAAGAATCACGGACCATCTGAGGTCGGGGATATTCACTCATTGGACAATCAAAATCAATCTGATCATGATACTTGCTTAACATACAATCACCTCAGTAGAATTTTACCACAAAACATGAAAAAAGTGCCCCTTTTAAGAGACACTTTTACATTTGTTAATTTGCTACGATGTTAACAAGCTTGTTTTTAACAACAATCACCTTGCGGATTGTCTTGCCTTCCAGCTGTGCAGCAACAGCTTCTTTTGCCTGAGCTTCCAAAACATCGTTTTCTGCATCTTTTGCAGCCTGGAATTTAGCACGCAGCTTACCGTTGACCTGAACAACGATTTCTACTTCTGAAAGTACCAGTTTAGCAGGATCGTATGTTGGCCATGCAGCATAAGCCAGTGTTTCTTCACCAGTCAGTGCCTGATGCATTTCTTCACAGATGTGTGGTGCAATTGGAGACAGCAGTCTTACAAATCCAATCAGCATGTCCTTGTTGATTTTCTCCTGCTTGTAGCAGTCATTGATGAAAATCATCATCTGAGAAATAGCGGTGTTGAAGTTCAAGCTTTCATAGTCTTCAGAAACTTTCTTCACTGTGAAGTTATAGCTGTAATCCAGTGCAGGTGTTGGCTCATCTGTCTGTTTTTCAGTTGTTTCCATCACTAAACGCCATACACGTTCCAGCCATTTTCTGCTTCCATCAACACCCTGATCACTCCATGGTTTCGATGCTTCAAGTGGTCCCATGAACATTTCATAGACACGCATTGTATCTGCACCATATTTCATAACGATTGTATTAGGATCAACAACGAATTCAGGGAAACGCTTCCCCATCTTGATGCCATTGGCACCCAGGATCATACCCTGATGAACGAGCTTTTTGAATGGTTCTTTTACAGGAACAGCACCGATGTCATACAGGAAGTTGTTCCACATACGGCTGTACAGCAGATGACCTACTGCATGTTCTGGACCACCGATGTACAAGTCAACAGGCAGCCAGTGCTTCAGAAGTTCAGGATCTGCCAGTGCATTTTCATTGTGTGGATCGATGTAACGCAGGAAATACCAGCTGCTTCCAGCAGATCCAGGCATTGTGCTTGTTTCGCGCTTGCCTTTGACACCATTGATTTCAACATTCAGCCAGTCAGTTGCCTTTTCCAGTGGAGAAGCACCTGTCTTAGATGGTGAATAGTCTTCTACATCTGGGAGCAACAGCGGCAGCTGATCATCAGTAAGTGCTACTGTATCGCCGTTTTCCAGATAAACGACAGGAATTGGTTCACCCCAGTAACGCTGACGAGCGAAAATCCATTCTCTTAAACGATAGTTGACTTTAGCTTCACCGCAGCCCTTTTCTGTAAGCCATGCAATCATCGCATTGATTGCATCCTGCTTGTTCATGCCATCCATGAAACCAGAATTGATATGTACACCATCCTGAGTCCATGCTTCTTTTGTGACATCTCCGCCTTCAAGCACTGGGATGATCTCCAGGTTGAACTTCTTAGCGAATTCATAGTCACGGTCATCATGTGCAGGAACTGCCATGATAGCACCTGTACCATAAGTAGCCAAAACATAGTCAGAAATCCAGATTGGGATCTTTTTGCCATTGACTGGATTGATTGCATAAGCACCAGTGAAGACACCCGTCTTATCCTTGTTGAGTTCTGTACGTTCCAGATCACTCTTTGTTGCACAAGCCTTCTTGTAGCCTTCAACACCTTCTTTAGCATCTTCTGTTGTGATCATATCAATCAGACGATGTTCAGGTGCCAGTACACAGTAAGTTGCCCCAAACAGAGTATCACAGCGAGTTGTGAACACAGTAAACTTTTCTTCGTGTCCATCAACAGTAAAATCGACATGAGCACCTGTTGATTTACCGATCCAGTTTCTCTGCATTTCTTTTGTCGATTCTGGCCAGTCAATCTCATCCAGACCTTCCAGCAGTCTTTCAGCATACTTAACGATATCAATAACCCACTGACGCATGTTTTTGCGCACAACAGGATATCCCCCACGTTCAGATTTGCCATCGATCACTTCATCGTTTGCCAGAACTGTTCCCAGTTCTTCACACCAGTTGACTGGCATTTCAACACATTTTGCCAATCCCTGCTCAAACAGCTGTTTGAAGATCCACTGAGTCCACTTATAGAAAGATGGATCACAAGTCGAAACCTGCTTGTCCCAGTCATAGCTGAAACCAAGCATTTTCAGCTGTTCTGTGAATGTTTTGATATTATGCAGCGTAAAGCCATTTGGATTGTTTCCAGTCTGGATTGCATACTGTTCAGCAGGCAGACCAAAGCTGTCAAATCCCATTGGATGCAGGACATTATAACCCTGCATGCGCTTCATACGGCATACGATAACTGTTGCAGTGTATCCTTCAGGATGTCCTGCATGCAGACCTACACCTGATGGATATGGGAACATAACCAAAGCATAGAATTTTGGTTTTGAGAAATCATAGGTATCTGTATGGAAAGTGTCCTTTTCTTCCCAGTACGTCTGCCACTTCTTTTCAATTTCAAGATGCTGATAACTCATTTTCTTTCCTCCTAAA
>JAZRUQ010000044.1:0-8203 GCA_045652605.1 Erysipelotrichaceae bacterium | reverse complement strand
GACCGCCATCTGTGTACTCATCACCGGAAATGCGCACATCAATGATGAAATCTTCACCGCAGCGTTTACGTACGGCTTCAATCACTTCCAGTGTCAAACGCAGACGTCCATGAATGTCTCCACCATATTCATCGGTACGTTTGTTGTACAAAGGAGACAAGAAACCTCCCAGCATACCATGGGCATGAGCTGCATGAATTTCCACACCATCACCGCCTGCTTTCAACACACGTTCTGCAGCATCGGCAAACTGTCCAATCAGCACTTTGATTTCTTCTTTTGTGATTGGACGAGGTGCACTTTTTGCATAGTATGGACCGACATGACTAGGAGCTACCAGCTGTGGAGTTCCAGGAATTGGAAATGCCATATAAGCTGGATGAAACAACTGAGGCAACAGCACAGTACCATGCTTGTGCACTTCATCAAACACCTTTTTCCATCCATCAATAAAGGAATCATCATAAATATGCATATCACCAGGCAGATAAATATACGTAGGCTCAACAGTGACCACTTCTGAAACAATCAGACCTACTCCACCTTTAGCACGCATGCCATAATGTTGTACCAGTTCATCCGTTACATACCCTTTGTTGGCTAAGTTGGTTGAAATCGGCGGCATCCAGACACGATTGCGAATCTCTTTTTTTCCGACTTTGATCGGCGTAAACAAATGTTCATATCTTGTCATAATCTTCTCCTTGAAAGAAGACCACACTGAAAACAAGTGTGGTCTTGACTTGAATTAAATTTCGTTGGCTGCTTTATATCCACCGCGAATTGCAGAAGCGATATCAGCAGTTCTTTCACCAGCGCAGTCACCTGCATAGAACACAGGAACTTCAACGCCTTCAACATCTAGAACGTTCTTCTTTGAACCAACAGCCATCACAACATAATCGCATTCAACGACAACATCAGTGTTGTCTGCAGTGTTCACTGCCAGAACCTTGCCTTCTTCAATTGCGCTTACCTTTGTATTGACCAGCTGTTTTACGCCATATTTTGCATAATTTGCCATCAGTGTTGGCATAACTGTTGAAGATTCACCATTTGCGATCTTATCAGTCATTTCGACGATTGTCACTTCACAACCCTTTTCTGCCAGATAATCTGCAGTTTCAGCACCTACAAGCCCGCCACCGATTACAGCAACTTTGCCTGAAACAGTGCTCTTGCCATACAGTACATCCCAGCTTGATACAACGTTTGCTCTGTCAGCACCAGCAATCGGCAATGCGAAATCATGTGCACCCACTGCAACGATGACTGCATCAGCACCAGCTGCCATTTCTTTTGTAAATTCAGTATTCAGCTTCACTGTCACGTTTTCAAAACGAGGCAGAACTGCTTCATAGTAAGCAACTGAACGCAGAATTTCATCCTTGCGAGGAGGAGCTGCAGCGATATGAATCTGACCGCCAATGCGATCTTCTTTTTCATAAACTGTAACATTGTGACCCTTGACAGCTGCAACACGTGCTGCTTCAAGACCGGCAATACCTGCACCGACAACCACAACGTTCTTCTTTTCTTCTGCAGGTTTAATGAAGATTGTCGCTTCATCACCATTTTCAGCGTTCAATACGCAAGAGATGTAACGACGTCCCTGAATTGCATCCACACAACCCTTATTGCAGTTGAGGCATTCACGGATTGGTTCATCATTTGCAACTTTGTTTGGAATATCTGGATCACACAGCAGTGAACGACCATAGCAGATAATATCTGCATCGCCACGTTCCAGAATTTCTTCACCATTTTTCACTGTTACTACTTTACCTACAACAGCAACAGGAATCGATACAACTTCTTTCACTCTCTTTGTGATTGGAAGCATCCAATTGTATTCTCTTGTACCCATTGGAGGAATTGTATCAGCCATGTTACCAGTATGGTTTGCCTGAGCAACCTGAATCATGTCAACGCCAGCTTCTTCCAGCATCTTAGCGAACTTAATGCCATCTTCTTCATGCAGACCACCTTTACCACGGTCTGTACCATCTTCATTCTTTGTGATAAATGGCAGCTTATATTCAACCATCACTGCAGGTGCAGCTTCCTTGATTGCCTTTACTACTTCCAGAGCATAACGAACACGGTTTTCCAGTACTCCACCGTATTCATCTGTACGATGATTCAGCAGTGTAGAGCACAGAGAACCTAACAGACGGTCACCATGAATTTCAATCGCGTCAATACCAGCTTCCTGAGCACGTCTTGCAGACTGTGCGATGGCATCCTTGATCTGATTGAGCTGATCAACAGTTGCTTCAGTTACAAAGTGCTTCATATCATGATGCAGTTTTGCATAAGCAGCATCACTCAGCTGTTTTGCTTCAGCCATCTTCGCACCAAATGCAGCCATATCGCCTGCTTCTTTAGCCTGCTGTGCTTCCATCATGGCTTTTCTTGAGACCATAATCATACGTCCAACACCTGGTACATCATACTCAGGATGGAAAATCTGAAGTGCTACCTTGCAGTCATATTCATGCATTTTATCTGCAAGTTTCTTGAATGTTGGAATCTGACGATCATCACACAGCTTAGGAGTTGGCGATGCAGTCATAACTGGAGCTACATCCCCGATAACAACGTAAGATGCTCCACCCTTTGCAACTCTTTCATAGAATGCAAAGCTTCTTGCACCGATGGACCCATCACGTTCTTCATAACCTGTTGTCTGTGGTGGAAACATGATACGGTTTTTTAATGTAAGTTGACCAACCTGAATTGGCTGCAGTAATACTGAATTTTTACCCATAAGATAACCCTCTCTTTGTTGTTTCCATTGTATCATTTCTATGCATAAATATCGCATCAAATTTTATATTTTCACAAAAATAAAATGGCATCATACAGATGCCATTTTAGTCTCTTCAATCAACTTCGCTTTGCGGATCCATTTTCCTGACTGCAGACGATGAACACACCAAATTGACTTGATCACAAAGTCAATTCTTAAACAGATGTAGACAACAAATGGTGACATATTCCATACAAGACCTGTCAAAAACCCCAATGGAATCGACGCTACCCATAAAAACAGAATATCAGCCATCATCAGAAATTTTGTATCTCCTCCGCCACGAAGTACACCCTTAGTCATCACTCCTTGAATGCACTGGAAGATGACAATCAGTTCAACTGCACTCATCAGCTGATTGGTCACTTCAACTGTTTCAGGTGTAATGTTGTAGAAACTGATAATCAATGGATTGATCAGCCAGATGATGCCTGCACCAACAATACCGACAATGACACTCAGCGCAAAGAAAGTATATCCCTGATTCAATGCTTTTTCAGTTTCACCTTTACCAATTGTATTACCTGTAATCACTGAACTTGAGGCTGAAATCCCATTGATAAAGACCGTACTGATCTGAACCGTTACATTGCAGATGGCATAAGCAGAAACCATGCTTGGACCCATATGCCCCATAATCATAGCTAGTGCATTGTTTCCAAAAGTCAATAGACCATCACTGACAATCACAGGAGATCCAATGGTGATGTATTCCTTCATCAAAGCCTGATCGATTTTCACAAACAAGTCTTTCAAACGATATTTCAGATTCTTTTCAATGACCATCAGATACCCGAAAGTAACCATAAATTCAACAGCACGGGCAATCAATGTACCTACAGCCGCCCCTGCAATTTCAAGGCGAGGAAATCCAAACTCACCAAAAATAAACACATAGTTGAAAAAGATGTTCACAAAAAAGGAAATGATTGAAATAAACAACCCCAGTTTAATCACACCAACGGTTCTTAAAACAGACACAGCAATAATCGCAGTACCATGAATCAGATAGACAAAAGCCATGATTCTCAGATACTGTGCACCACATGCCATGACAGCTGCATCTGTTGTATACAAGGACATGATGGTTTCAGGACACACAAGAGAAAGCACAGAAAACAGCACGGACAGACCAATGGCCAGCCAAAGTGCCAATGTCGTTGTCTGTTTTACTCGCTTTGCATTCCCTGCACCCCAATACTGTGCAGTCAGCACACATGCTCCCCCACTGATTCCAAGACATAGAATGTTGTAGATGAAGTAGAACTGATTGGCAAGTGAACAGGCAGAAATCTGAGTTTCTCCAAAACTTCCAATCATAATCTGGTCAGCCAGATTAACTCCTAAATTGATCATCTGCTGCATCGCTACAGGCAGCGCAAATGAGAGTACCAGCAGATAAAACTGTTTATCTTTCACAAAAAATCGTTTCATGTTCTTTCTCCATACAAATATTAATTGTACCGGATTTAACCTTTTTTTCAACAGCGCACACGATAATTTACAGATATGTTATAATAGTTAAAAGAATCATTACAGGAGGAACACATGGAACATAATGATGAATTGATGTATCACACTCATTTAAAGAAAGGTGATGTTGGACGATATGTTTTTCTGCCAGGAGACCCTTTCAGAACAGATCTGATCGCAAGCTTTCTGGATGATGCCAAGCTTGTAGCACATAACCGTGAACACAAAACATGGACAGGTACACTGGATGGAGTAAAAGTCTCAGTCACTTCAACAGGCATGGGATGTCCATCAACTGCCATTGCCGTAGAAGAACTGATTAAAGTCGGTGCAGACACTTTTATTCGTATTGGTACTGCAGGTACCGTAAAAGACCCTGAAGACAATCAGAAATATGATGGAGCTATCGTCACTGCTGCAGTACGTGATGAAGGTACATCAAGTCAGTACATTCCGATCGAATATCCAGCTGTCGCTGATCGTCATGTTGTCGATGCTTTGGCAACAGCTGCAGAAAACAGAAACAAAAACTTCCTTGAAGGCATTACTCATTCGAAAGACTCTTTCTTTGGAGAAGTCGATCCAGACAGCTGTCCTTTATCTGATCATCTGAAGATGAGATGGAAAGCATGGCAAAGAGGCAATGTTGTCTGCTCAGAAATGGAATGTGCAGCTTTATTTGTTATTTGCAGCATCCGCGGCAAACGTGCATCAGCCATCATGAACTGGAAAGACATGAACGAAACTATCCAGACCGCATGTGATGCAGTAAGACTTCTGATCAAGAAAGATCAGATGCGCTAAAAACACAACTGATAAAGGACTTTGTATGCAAAGTCCTTTTTTAGTTCAATGCATAGTTTTCCATGAAACCAAATAAAATGCTATAATAATGATGCATAAATGATATTCATCTATTTTATGCCAAGAATCAGGAGGACAATATGAGAAACAAACGATTTATTTTTGCATTGATCATGGGATTAATCTTTATGTCTGCCTGTGCAACTCCATTACCGGATGAACCACAGACAACACCAACTCCAACACCTGATTCTACTCCAATTCCAACACCGACACCAACACCATTGCCAGAAATTGCAGTTTCTGAGCTTCCTGAAAGTGAATTTTCGCTTCATGAATTGTACCCTGAAAAAGTGACGAAAATCCAATTGGAAGTGTCGTACGGTTATGACCAAGTATTGATCACTGTTGAAGATGAACAGAAAATCAGTGAATTCTTAGATGCGATAGGTCATGTAGAACTTACAGCTACCTATGAGCCACTCTTTCTTGAAGGTGAATATGATGTCCGTCTTTCTCTTTATGAAAAAGAAAATGAGCTGATTTCATTTGATGAAGATTCATCCTATGTGGAATTTATCGTTGAAAATGCAAAGTATAAGAAAGCATATGCAGTAAAAGACGAAAAGGCAAGAAGAAACACAGTGCTCTTTAAGACAGTGAATTCCATGTTTGACAATTATATTCTTACTTTAAACAATGGAATGTATGATATTGATTTTGTACCACTGCATGTACAGTCAGATGGTTATGTCCTCACATCAGAACTTGGTCAATATTCATGGCCTGTCTTCAATTTTGAAACCATTGACTTTTCTGAATATACATTATCCATTGACAATCAAGTCATCACAGAACTGCCAGAAGAGCCAGGAGAGTACATCCTTGTGGTAGACAATGGTGCTGGAAAATATCAAATCAAGATTTATGTTGATTGACAACGTCTGATTGTTTAACCAGAAAAAACTAGCGAGTTAAACTCGCTTTTTTTAATGACTCTATGCTAAACAGCCCATTTTTCTTATTCTTGTGATATAATAAACAAAATAGAACAGGAGAATCACCATGAATGTTATTTTTATTTCACCACACTTTCCTCTCTACTATTGGAATTTCTGTGATCGATTGAAAAAAAGAGGTGTCAACGTCCTTGGTATCGGTGATGCTTCATATGATTATATCTCTGATGAATGCAAACAGTCTTTAACTGAATATTATAAAGTCAACTCTCTGGAAGATTTTGATGAAGTCTATCGCGCAGTTGCTTTCTTCACTTATAAATACGGAAAAATTGACTGGATTGAATCTGAAAATGAGTACTGGCTGGAAACAGAAGCAGCACTTCGTGAAGAATTCAATGTGACAACAGGTACAAAGATTTCTGATATGGCTTGCATGAAATACAAGTCAAAGATGAAAGCTGTCTATGAAAAAGCAGGTATTAAGGCATGTCGTTATCATATGGTTTATGACTATGAAGGATGTCTTGAATTTTTAAATGAAGTCGGTTATCCAGTAGTTGTAAAACCGGACAATGGTGTTGGTGCTATCGCTACATATAAACTTAGAAATAAAGAAGAATTTGATTTCTTCTATATGACAAAACCTGATGTACAGTTTGTCATGGAAGAGTTTGTACCAGGTCATGTTGAAACATTCGATGGCATTACAAACTCAAAGAAAGAAATTCTGATTTGTTCAAGTCATAAGATGATGGTTTCCATCATGGATACAGTGAATGAAGCAGCAGATGCATTGTTCCATTCTCAGAAAATTGAAGGCATGGACCTGTATGAAGTAGGTAAACGTACTGTTGAGGCTTTCGATACACGTTCACGTTATTTCCATTTTGAATTCTTCCGTCTGGATGAAGATAAACCTGGATTAGGTAAAAAGGGCGATCTGCTTGGTCTTGAAGTCAACATGAGAGCACCTGGTGCTTATATGCCAGATATGCTCAACTGGGCATGCGATGTCGATGTCTACGATATCTGGGCAGAAATGCTGGTAACGGACACAACAACAAGAAAATATGAACGCAAGTATTCTGTAGGCTATGCAGGAAGAAAGAAGGAAAACCACTACAAATACACTTATGATCAGATTCGTGAAATGTTTCATCAACATATCATGATGGATTTGGATGTTCCTGAAGTGCTTGCTGCAGCGATGGGCGATCATACTTTCATTTTCAGAGCAGAAACTGAAGAAAAAATGCTCGAAATCATGAATACAATTCTGGAAAGATAAGGTTTGTTTAAGACAAACCTTTTTTCATCACACAAAGAAAAAGGTGACTGTTTTCCAGTCACCTTGTTTTGTGATATTGAATTTTTCTAATCAGGAATCCTGTTAGAATCAGACACCATGGAAGATAGCTTTGAAGATAAATCATCACATCTTTCATGCTGCTTGAATCAAAAATCATTCAAATCCCCCCTCATCAGCATCATAACCAATGAGTTGGAAGAAATTTGTCGATTTATTTTACAGCTTCAATAATCTGTGTGAAAGAATCAACTTTCAGAGAAGCTCCACCAATCAGAGCACCATCGATGTCTTCGCAAGCCATGTATTCCTTGATGTTTTCAGGCTTAACAGATCCACCGTACTGAACGCGTACTGCATTAGCAGCTTCTTCACCGTACATCACGCGAACCTGGTCACGAACGATTGCGCAGCAGTTCTGAGCGATTTCCTTTGTTGCTGACTTACCTGTACCGATAGCCCAGATTGGTTCATAAGCGATAACCATCTTAGATACGCACTTAGGGCACAGATCCTTCAGACCAGCAGGCAGCTGAGTGCGGATTACGTTTTCAGTTTCACCAGCATCATACTGAGCTTCTGTTTCACCAATACAGAAGATTGGAGTCATACCAGCAGCAAACAGTCTCTTTGCCTTCAGATTGAGTTCTTCATCGTTTTCACCAAACATCTGACGACGTTCAGAGTGACCGATAATAACATGAGTTACACCCAGTTCTTCCAGCATTGGAACTGATACTTCACCAGTATAAGCACCATTGTCTTTGTAATGGCAGTTTTCAGCAGCGATTACAAGGTTCTTTGCAGTAGCGCAAGCATCTTTCAGTGCAGTGAAAGGAGCACCTA
>JAZRUQ010000043.1:0-9439 GCA_045652605.1 Erysipelotrichaceae bacterium | reverse complement strand
TGTTTTTTTCATTTCTTTGTACAGACATGGATGATCTTCTTTCAGGTATTTCCACAAATCCTCTTTCTTTTTCAGATTTTCCGCTGTTCCTGATTTAAGGGCCAGTACAGTTGATACTGCTGAAATCATCGTCACATAATGAACCATGTATTTTTTCAATTTTTCACTTTTCAATGTTGTAATGTCACAGGATTCTGCCATCAGACGATTTACTCTCAGTTGCTGATCAATTCTGCCAATCATCACCTTTTCGTTAACGGACTGATCAATTCTTCCAATGAAATAATGATACAAGTCTACATTCAGATAATACATACTTTTAATTGATGGAAGCGGCTGATAAACAAACAGATTATCAACATAAAATGTATGTTTAGGAAGAACCAATTTACAGTCCCTTAACATTTGCGTTCTGTAAATGACTGAATGCATCAGAATGTTCTGCTGAGGCTGAAAGTTTCCTACTTCATCCCATGTAAATATACGATTCTGCGGCAATACATTCGTATAGTGAATTGGGACCTGCTTATTTTCTGATGGCTTATCATAAACATAATTCACCACCAGCATATCCAATTCTGAATTGGAAACTTCAAACTCTTTCAATTGAGTAATGACTTTTTTCAGTGATTCTCCATCAAACCAGTCATCTGAATCCAGCACTTTATAATAGCGCCCCGTTGCATTGGCAAGACCTGTATTGACAGCCTGACCATGCCCTCCATTTTCCTGATAAACATACTTCACACAATCTGGATATTGAGCTGCGTATTCTTTTCCTATACGATCAGTTTCATCTTTTGATCCATCATTCACAATGATGATTTCTACATCTTCCCTGCATACCAATACAGAATCAATTGCTTTATCCATATAAGCCATTGAGTTATAACACGGAATACCAACACTCAACAATTTCATTATAATTACCTCTAGAATTTATGCATTCAATATACCAAAAATCCCATTGTTTTTCAACGAAAGAAAGGCGCCTGTTGACAGACGCCTTAAAGTGTTATTTCTTAGCTTTCAGATTAGCCTTGAAAGTTTTATATGTTGAATAAGCTTCAGTTTTCTTGAACTTATTGCTTCTTACAACCCACAGTGCTGCAAACACAACCAGCAATACGATTGAAACGTTGCGTACGTTGCAGATCATCTGTACAGAAGATGGAGTTGTTGCCTTAACAACTGAATCAGGACCAATACCGTTCATTGCATTGGAATTAGCCAGTGCATACAGATTGTGGTGGCAAGCTTCTTTCATTGCCGCAACAACGTTTGCATTCTTTTCAAATCCCTGCAGATTTCCGATAGGCATAAATGCCAGCATAGAGTCACAAGTAGTCATAGCACCGAAAATACCATCCAGTGAGTTAACATAGGCAGTCAGCACGTTGTCAGTGATGTTCAGACCATTGTTGTTCCATTCAGTGCGCATGATATGTGCAAGACCTGGTACAGAACCAGACCACTGAGTACCCCAGCGAGTATATGCAAACATAACACCATTACCTACTTCATTTTCCAAAGCACCCTGGAATGCCTTTAAGTAGATTTCACGAGCAGCCTGTTCAGTCAGCCAAGCAGCCTGTCCCAGACGATCCTGTTCACAGTCATTGAGCGCAAAGTGCTTCATTACAACATGAACACCCTTTTCCTGAATACCCATAACTTCATGTTTACCGATTTCATAAGACAGGAATGCATCTTCTGAATAGTATTCGAAGTTACGTCCGCTGTATGGTGTACGGTGAATGTTAGCACCTGGTCCATAGAGGATAGCTACTTCTGCAGCCAGGCAGTCTTCACCAATGACTTTACCGATTTCGTATACGAGTTCTTTGTTGAATGTTGCTGCCATGACATCTTCTGAAGTCAAAGCTGTTGTTTCATCAACTGCAAGACCTGCACCAAACAGTGTAACAGTCAGACCCTGAGGACCATTTTCATCACGTGATCCTGGGGCCTGTACTGATTCTACTGGCATTGTCCAGTGGAAGCTGTCGGCAATCAGAGTCACCATTTCATCATAAGTCAGCTGATCAAGCAATGCATCCCATGCTGGATCGTCGTAGTCTTTACCAATCATATCAACCAGTTTCATGCCGTTGTCTGCACCCAGAGTTGGCATTTCAATCTGTTCATGATCTTCAGGATTGTACAGAATTTCCTGCAGAGCAGCAACCAGTCTGTCAGTCAAAGTAAACTTAACGATTTCTGTTGGGAAAGTACCTGTCCAGTCTCTTCTTGACAGCCAAGTCACAGTTTCTTCAACACCTTCATTCAGGTTAGGGTCAGCAATTGACATCTGGTTTGTAATCTTATCGCCATCTTCAGTTACTGAATACGTTTCAGCATCCATTGTTGGATTGTTCCAAACAGTAACCAGCGCTGCATCACCTTCAACATCCATTCTTCCCTGTGTATTTTCAGGAGTAAATCCCTTAGCAGCCAGGAAGTTGTTGACAGCGTTGTGTGCATCAGTTGCAGCAGTCAGATAATAGTTTCCTGCATCCAGAATGTATGTTCCATAACCATATGTGTCAAATGACGCAAATTCTCTGCGATCAACAGAAATCTTCAGAGTTTCGCTTTCACCAGGTTTCAGAACATCAGTCTTCGCAAAGCCAACCAGTGAAGCAGAAGCTTTTTCTACGCTGTTGACTTTATCATAATCAGTATAAGGAGAATTCAGGTAAATCTGAACAGTTTCCTTACCTGCAGAATCACCAGTATTTGTAACAGTTACTGATACTTCAAATGTATCTTTCGCTGCATTGTAAGTTGAAGTCATGTTGCTGTATTCAAATGAAGTATAGCTCAAACCATACCCAAATGGATAAGCCACTGCATCATGATACTTGTAATCACCTGCATTGCCTGTACCCATAACATAATCTTCATAACGAGTTTCAAAATACTTATGACCTACATAGATACCTTCCTGATAGATCATGTATGATTTTGCGCTTGAAGGAATCTTGTCTTCCCAACCTTCATAGATTGTAGGAACAAAGTTCTGCATTGCAGCAGACGCATAATTGTTGAACAGATATGTATCCGCTAAAGATCCTGATGGATTCACATGACCTGCCAGAATATCAGCAACTGCTTCAAGACCATATCCTCCAACACCGCCAATCCACATTACAGAGTCAACATCATAAGGATTACCTTTCAAGAAATCCAGCTGCAGAGCATTGGATGTATTGATCAGTACAACGATATTCTTGATTGTACCTGCATCTTTCATGCCTTTCAGCTGAGTAAGCAGTTCGATTTCATTTGGTTCAAGTGCCAGATAGTTGAATGAACCAAATTCACAGTCAGCACCTTCACCACCAATACGAGAGAAAACAACGATTGCTGCATCACCGTATTCACCAACTGAAGCTTTTACTTCATCAGTATAAACTGACCAAGGTACTTCATTGATGCTGCTGCCTGGAGCCATCAAATCATAACCTGCACTATCCTGAACCTGACCACCAGAAGCGCCGCCGCGTCCATAAGCTGCGCTGATTTCTTCTGACGCATAGAAATCCCAAAGAGTTTCATTTACTGAAATTCCTGCATTTGTCAAAGAATCTTTCAGATTTACTGCTTTTGATGCATCAACGTTCCCTGAACCTGTTCCACCAAACACTGGATTCACAGATGAGATAGAGAACAAAGAAACTTTAGAACCTGCACTTAAAGGCAGTGCATCGTTTTCATTCATCAGAAGAGCTGCACCTTCAGCTTCCATCTGATATCCTAAAGCTGCACCAGCAGCAATACGTTCTTCATCAGTTGCAAATTCTGGTGTGAAATACTGTGCATTTGGATCTTCATTCTGAACCTCCCAGAATGTTCCACCTAAAAACAGAACCAGGATGTTATCAAACATACCTGCAACAATGGACAATGGTGTTGATACCAATGCCACGACCATGGAAATAATTGCTAATGCTTTCCATGGCTGAATGTATTTTGCTCTAGCTTTCTTAAAAGCCTTTTTCTGAGCTTTACGCTCTTTCTTGAGCATTTTCTTATCCATCAATAACCCCTTCTTTCTTCCTTATCTTTCTCTAAAGATTAATTTAGAGAATCAGAACAGATTCAGATGGAAATCATCTGTTCTGGATTCATGGACTTTGTCCATGTTGTTGCTTTATTATTTATAAGTTTTCATTGCCTCTTCAAGGCTCATGCCTTTAGAAATAGCTTCCTTACGCTGTGCATTAACAGCCTGGATTTCTTTCATCTTTGGACCAGTCAACTTATAGCCTTTCATCGCCCAAAGTGTTGCTACCCACGCAATCATTGGCACAACACAGAATAATACAATAACTACCATGTTCATGCCTGATGCATATGGAGTTGAAGCATCCGGCAATGTTGAAATACCAATCATTGCCAGCGCTGCACCTACAATGGTTGATCCTAAAGAACTAACCAGTTTATCTACCAGAGAGAACAGTGTCCCCATGATACCAGGAACATATTTCCCTGAACGGTAAGTTTCATAGTCAGAACAGTCCGCAACCATTGGAATCGGCATATCCGCTGTTGAATAATACGCACCATATCCCAAGCCAAACAGTAGCACAAACAAAATGGTATAAAGATTAATTGAAAGCTTGCCATTTGAAACAATTGATAACTGTGTTGCCGGATTATTTGGATTCCACATCAACAACAGAACCAGAACACCCACATACATCAGCAATGCCAGTGTTGTAAATGTCACCAATGAAGCTTTCTGTCCTTTTTTCTGTGACATACGTGCTGTCATAAGAAAGAACGGAACAGAGAACACATAGCCAACAATCATCATTGGAAGATACAAACCATCATAATTGCCCATCATTGCCCCATACAGCATAGCCAGTACAGTCATGTTGGTTGCAATAGAGAATGCCAGTTTGCATCCGCCTCCAGCAATCATCAAACGCTGCAGTTCCTTGTTGTTTTTAAAGATTTCAATGTATTCTTTAATTTCTACTTTTTCCTGTTTGCTGCCAACGCCAAAGAATTCTGGGCGGTCCTTTTCAGCAATCCCAATAATTGCAAGTACTGTCAAAATGGCAGAAACAACAATTGCAAGTGGCACCATGACATTGAAAAATCCTGGCGAATTGTATCCACCCAGATTTTTCTGCAGGATTGGTGCCAGAAACTGAATCAAGCCCATCCCAATCAAAGATGCTACGGTATTAAAAATCGTAAACAGAGGACGCTGATTTGGATCATTGGTCAGACATGTCTGACCAGAACGAGTACATGCGGTCTGGAATGTATAACCAATAACATATAATGCATAAAACAGAGTAAACAGCGCATATCTCAGCCACATCATATCAGCTGAAACAACACGTGTTCCAAAATAAAGCAGGATTGCAGAAACAGCCATAATGATATTTCCCAAAACCATGAACGGTCTGAACTTTCCCCACTTTGTTGTTGTTTTGTCGATAAGTGCTCCAATGATTGGATCAGTCAAAGCGTCAAAGAAACGCATGGCTGTTACCATTGTTGTCGCAAACATCAACGCCAGTCCCAGTACACCATTTCCATAGTAAGCAATGAAATTCAATGTCAGAATGTAATAGACATTGGTTGCCCCATTGTTGAATGGAAAAAGCACCAACTGGTACATCTTCGCTCTATTAATAGAGGTATTTGTCTTGTTTTCGCTCATAATCAACCTTCTTTGCTATATTACATCCAGTTGGAGCTGTCGCCTTTGTCAAGACGGTATTCAGATGGTTCCTTGTCTACCTTGTAGATAACACCTTCATCGCTGTATTTTCCCGCTTTAGCAACAAGATGGTTTTCAGTTTCAAGAGTCACCTTAAACTTGAACACATGTTCACCTTTCTGTGTACCAATCAATTTGCCATTGTTATAAAGAGAGACTTCATCCAGATTGGAGTAAACTGTAATCGTTGGCTGAGATTCAGAACGCTTTTCATAGCGTTTGCCAGCCAGATACACAAACTCTTCTTTTTTATTCCAGTAAGCCTTATACAGATAGAATGCATCTTTCTTTGTCTTACGGTCAAAAGAAATCAGTCCCTTGTGATTCATACCAGGCTCTCCACCCTGATTTCGAGCATCTGCTGCAAAATCAAACATATTCCAGTAATAATGGGCCCACATATATGGATGACGCTTGAAACATTCCAGCATAAACTCATGATACTTTGAATGATATTCTTCTGAGTTGTCACCACGTTTCGGTTTTCTTGAATGCAGATTCGGCATACCTTCTGCACCATATTCTGAATAGCACAGGCAGCGTTTTGGATACATCCAATGATAGAAAGAAATCCAAAGATCGTTCAAGAATAACCCTGGCACATACCAGCCCAGATATAAGTTCCATCCTACCAGGTCTGTAATTTTAGAAACTGGGTGGAATGGATGACACATTGCATAACATGCCAATGTTGTAGGACGTGTTGGATCCATTTCATGAACCAGATCATTGAGCACATGATGATTTTCCAGCATCTGTTTTCTATAGCGTGCACCAGAAATTGTAATTTCATTGGATACACCCCACGTCACAATTGATGGATGATGATGATTCTGTACAATCAGTTCTTTCATCTGAGAAATTGTATTCTCATTTCCATGAGCCAGATGTTCAGAAATATATGGGATTTCAGCCCAGACAATCATCCCTTCTTTGTCGCACAGATCATAGTAATACTGATCATGCTGATAATGAGCCAGTCGAATTGTATTAGCCCCTACTTCCTTGATCAGTTCCATATCTAGATCATGATTTTCTTTTGAAATTGCATTACCGATTCCTTTAAAATCCTGATGACGCGATACACCATGAAGCGGATAACTTCTTCCATTCAGATGAAAACCATCTTCTGGTGAAAAATAGAAAGTACGAACACCACACTGCATCTCAACTTCATCCACCACTTTTTCATCTTTCAGCAAAGTAGCCTTCAGCTGATACAAATATGGATCTTCAAGTCCATCCCAAAGATGAGCATTTTCTACATGCAGCGTCACATCTTTTCCTTCTGATGAAGCAACCAGATGATTTTCTGCATCAAACAACTCAATCTTTACAATACAGTTTTCTGCTTTCTTATTGACATAAGAAAGCACATGAACATCCGCATCTTTTCCTTTAACTTCAGTTGTGTACATGACACCTCTTCCGCCATAGTAATCCAGATCAAAATGTTCATCAGAAACAATTAAAAATTCCACATCACGATAAATCCCACCATAAAAAGTAAAATCTGCCTTCTGTGGATAAATGCGGTCATTCACACTGTTGTCAACCTTAACAGTCAATGCATTTGTTTCCTTCAGCATTTCTGTCACATCACATCTAAATGTAGAATAACCTCCATCATGTGTACACACAACAGTATCATTAAAAATCACTTCTGCAGAAGAATTAACTCCATGAAACTGCAGATACACACGTTCATTTTTCTTGTATTCAGGACATGCAACTTCAACATCATACACACATGTACCACGTTTGTAGTCATTACCGCCATCCTGACCATCTTTGGCATTCCAGGTATGAGGGAGCTGCACTGAAGTGCGAGCTCCGTCAAAACCTGTAAAATACCAGTTTTTATCAATCTTAACAACGTGTCTCATAAGCTATCCTCACAGTGATAGATTATTCGCCAACGTATTTCTTCAATGTTGCACGAACTGCACCAGCACCTGCGCACAGTTCTTCAAAATACATGCAGACTTTTTCTGCAAGACCTGCTTCATGCAGATCAAGACCCCAAATCTTTGTGTTATGCAGAACTGGTCCTACAACTTCCATTGCGTTAAATGGAACACCCAGTTTCACATCAGCTACAACTGGACGAACTTCTTCCAGCAGAGGATCTGGTGAAAGTACAAACTCATTGCCATTGTCATCCAGTCCCATCAGATAACGCAGCCATCCAGCCTGTACCAGTGGAATCAGTTTCAGATCATGAACATCCAGTGTTTCAGACGCAATGTAATTCTTGATTGTTTCACCAAAACGGATAGCTAGCTTCTGTGATGTATCTGTTGCGATACGCTGAGGAGTATCTGGCATAAATGGATTAGGGATACGTACATTCAAGACTGTGTCAATGAATTCTTTTGGATTCAGCACACCTGGATCCACAACTACAGGAAGACCTTCAGTATAGCCTACAACTTCAACCAGCTTCTTCAGCTGAGGATCTGCCATTTCCTTATAGATGCTTTCATAACCTAAAATGCATCCATAAATTGCAAGACAAGTGTGCAGAGGATTCAGACATGTGCAGACTTTCATACGTTCTACTTTGTCTACTGTTTCTCTGTCAGTAAACATCAGTCCACCTTTTTCCAGAGCAGGACGACCATTAGGGAACCAGTCTTCGATTACCAGATATTCTGTTTCTTCAGCATTAACAAATGGTGCCACATAAGACTTCATTGATGTAATAACAGGTTCCAGATCCACTTCATCACCAGAAAGCATTTCAACAACGCTTGCATCAGGACGAGGCGTAATCTTATCAATCATTGACCAAGGATAAGAAACCTTGTTTCTGTCATTGATGTAATCAACAAATCCAGCTTCTGCCAGACCATTTTCAACCCACTTTGTCGCAAAAGCGCTGACTGCTGCATACACTTTGTCACCATTGTGTGAACAGTTATCCATAGAAACCAGCGCAATTGGCTTTGCTCCTGAAAGATAGCGAGTATAAAGCAGAGATACAACCTTACCCAGATATGAGTTTGGTTTAACAGGTCCTGCTTCAAAGTCAGCCGCAATAACAGGCACGATTTCACCCTTTGCGTTTGTCAAAGAGTAACCCTTTTCAGTAATTGTGAAAGAAGCCATCTGCAATGAATCTTTCGCAAAGATTTCTTTCAAACGACTGAATTCAGGTTCATTGTTGGAATCAAGAATGCATGATTCCACAACAGAACCTACAACTGTCTTATCAATTGTACCATCAGCTTTCAATGTGACCGCAATGTGCAGATCATCATGTGGACGGTTCATTTTTTCTACGATTTCATAGTCGAAACCTTCAGCTACAACAATACCGCGATCCAGTTCACCTTTGTTCAAAAGTGTCTGCGCAACATTCGCCTGGAATGCACGGAACAGATTTCCTGGCCCAAAATGAATCCAGTATGGGTTTTCTTTTGTAGCTGCCGTTACAGCTTCACGATCAAACTCTGGCAGATTGTATCCTTTTGCCTGCCAGTCTTCACGATGAAGCAATCCTTTTAATGTTAATTCCATAATTGTTCTCCTTATCTTGTATGGGATTTGTCGATAGCTTCCCACAGACCATTCAAATAAGTTGCACCCAGTGCTCTGTCATACAGTCCATATCCTGGCATTGCCACTTCTCCCCAGATCATTCTTCCATGGTCTGGTCTGATTGGTCCTGTAAATCCTGTTTCATACAGC
>JAZRUQ010000042.1:0-2361 GCA_045652605.1 Erysipelotrichaceae bacterium | reverse complement strand
ACTTCTTTCACCGATTTTCCTCCTTTGCCTTTTGTATTATAGAGATTTTTCTGTACTTGTCAACAGAGTGTTTAAAAAAGTTCATGACGTACATAATAAATGTGAGGTGAGAGTGATGAAAAAAGGAATATCGGTCATTTTTACAGTAGGGATTTTCTACATTTTCTTTCTTATCTTCTGTGGTCTTTCTCGCAACATCACATTAGGCAATCAAGCATCATTGATCATTAAAGATGATCAGAATGAAACCTTTTTTGAATCCTGTTATCAGATGGATATTCTATGGACATCACTGAATGATTTACCGGCTTTAATGATTGAAGGTACAGTTGCAGTTGAAGATAAGCGCTTCTACCAGCATCATGGATATGACCCGATCCGCATCATGAAAGCCCTCTATAAGAATATAGCTTCTCAGAACATTGTTGAAGGTGCATCCACGATTACCCAGCAGACCATCAAAAATCTCTATCTGACTCAGGAAAAAACCTACAGCCGCAAAATCAAAGAACTGTTTCTTTCCGTGGAAGCTGAACTTCACTACACAAAAGAAGATATCTTGGAAACTTATTTCAATACACTCTATTATGGTCATGGTGTCTATGGGATCCAGAATGCATCACAATTCTATTTCAATAAAAATCCCTATGAACTTACTTTAGCTGAAATAGCCATGCTGATTGGAATACCCAATTCACCTAACAATTATTCTCCTTATTTAAACGAAGAAAAAAGTCGAAACCGCCAGCTGATTGTATTGAATGTCATGAAAAACCAGGAACTGATCACCCAGCAGCAGTACGATCAGGCAATACAGGAGAAACTGATGCTGGCAGACTTTAAAACACAAACTCGTTCAGAAGTCTATGGCTACTATAAAGATGCAGTCATCCAGCAATGCAGAGAATTAGGCTTCTGCAGCTCAAATCAGGACCACTTCATCATTTATACCTATTATGATAAAAAACTTCAGAAAACCCTTCAAAATGAGGTTGACAAGCAGTTGGAAAACACAGACATGCAGGCTGCAGGCATCATCATGGAACCCTATACCTTTCATATTAAGGCAATACAGGGAGGAAGCAATTACTACGAAACCCAATACAACCGCACACTGTATTCAAAACGACAATCAGGCTCTACAATCAAAGCACTTCTGTATTATCTGGCACTGACTGAAGGATTTACTCCCTCGACCTGTTTTGACAGCACTGTGACAACCTTTCAGATTTCAGAAACAGTCAGCTATACCCCCGAAAATTATCGTTCACTCTATGCAGAAATGCCCATTTCCCTGATTCATGCCATCGCCACATCAGACAATGTCTATGCCATTAAAACACACCTGTTTCTAGGCACCGATGCATTGTATAACGCCCTCAGTGACTTTGGCATTCAACAAGATGAAACCACCGTCTCCATGGCTCTGGGGACAACAGATTTTCCATTGGTCGATCTTGCAATGATCTACAACACATTCGCATCTGAAGGTCTATGGCAACAACCTTCTTTCATCAAGAAAATTACAGATATTCATGGAAACATCCTGTACGAACGAGAAGAAAAACCCGTGCGGCTGTTAAAAGAAGATGAAACTCTGATTCTCACTTCCCTGCTAAGAGCTCCTTTTGACATCAAAAACGTCAATGTGTCAGGACCTTCCCTATTAGGGTATGAACCATATACTACAGTTGCTGCAAAATCAGGATCCAGTGACTGGGATTCCTTGATTGTCGGATACAATCCTCAAATGACACTGGCTCTATGGAATGGTTATGATGAAAACAAAGCACTGACCACCACCGATGAAAGAAAAATATGCAGAACCATTTTCAAAGAAGTCTTCAATGCCATTTATCCTAAAGAAAATACAGGACCATGGTACATCCCAAATGACAACATTCTCACACAAAGAGTCAACCCGATTACTGGTCAATTCAACAATTCAGGTTCACTTTACTGGTATTTGAAAAATTAACTTTTCAATTAACAGGAAATGTGTATAATAGTCGTTTGGTGATAAAAATGATTAAATTAATAGCTCTTGATCTGGACGGCACATTATTAACTCCAGAAAAGACCATTTCCGATAAAACAAGAAATGCCCTAATTGAACTTCAGAAACAGGGCATAAAACTCATCCTGGCTTCAGGAAGACCAACTCCAGGTCTTTTCAATGAAGCTAAGAAACTGAAAATGAATGAATACTATGGCTATCTGCTTTCCTACAATGGGGCAGCACTCCATGTTTATGACAGCATGGAAGTTCTGCACAGTCAGACCTTAACCAGAGATCAGGCCCATCGCATCATTGAACACGGACACAAATATCCAGCTATGACCATGATGACCTACAACGAT
>JAZRUQ010000041.1:0-3243 GCA_045652605.1 Erysipelotrichaceae bacterium | reverse complement strand
CGTCAGGTAGGTGTTCCTTACATCTGCGTATTCCTGAACAAGTGCGACATGGTTGATGATGAAGAACTCGTTGACCTGGTTGAAATGGAAGTTCGCGAACTGCTGTCTGAATATGGATTCGACGGCGACAACGCTCCAGTTATCCGTGGTTCTGCCCTGGGTGCACTGAATGGTGAACCTCAGTGGGAAGAAAGAGTACAGGAACTGATGGATGCAGTTGATGCTTACATCCCTGACCCAGTACGTGAAGATGACAAGCCATTCCTGATGTCTGTAGAAGACGTATTCACAATCACAGGTCGTGGTACAGTTGCTACAGGACGTGTTGAACGTGGTATCCTGAACCTCGGTAACGAAGTTGAAATCGTTGGTATCCGTGACACTAAGAAGACAGTTGTAACAGGTATCGAAATGTTCCGTAAGCTGCTGGATTCAGCTCAGGCTGGTGACAACATCGGTGCTCTGCTGCGTGGTGTAAACCGTGATGAAATTCAGCGTGGACAGGTTCTGGCTAAGCCAGGAAGCGTAACTCCACACACTCAGTTCAAGGCTCAGGTTTATATCCTGACTAAAGAAGAAGGTGGACGTCACACTCCATTCGTTTCTAACTACCGTCCTCAGTTCTACTTCCGTACAACTGACGTAACTGGTGTTATCACTCTGCCAGAAGGTACAGAAATGGTAATGCCTGGTGACCATGTCAACATGACTGTTGAACTGATCGCTCCAATCGCAGTTGAACAGGGAACTAAGTTCTCTATCCGTGAAGGTGGACGTACAGTAGGTTCAGGTAACGTTACAGAAATCCTGAAATAAGTTACGATTGATCAAGGAACTCATATGAGTTCCTTTTTCTTTTTCTGTATGATAAAATGTGCATAACTTTAAAGGAGTGATGATATGTTTGTGCGTTCTGAATTGAAGTTGCAGGCAAAAGCAATCATGAAAGGAAAATACTCCATGATGGTGCTTGTTGGCTTTGTTGCACTTTTTTTAACTTCATCCATTTTGGGTATCAGTTATGATATTGAAAATGAAATTGCAATGGTTACAATCTTTCAGGCTTATTCATTTTATGTGAATTATGATAAAGCAATCATGATGGCAGTTCCCGCAGCAATTGTTGGCTTGCTTTGGATGTTTTTTGTTAGCCAGCCCGCTGCTGTTGGTGTTTCCTGTTTTTTTCAGAGAGCAAGTTCTAATGAACAGAAATTCTTAGATGTATTGAGTGGATTTAAAGTAAATTATGCACATAAGATTAAAACAATGGCACTTGTGTGGCTGAGAGTTTTCTTGTGGGGATTGCTTCTGATTATACCTGGTCTTATGAAAGCAATAAGCTATGCTTTTGTACCTTATTTATTGAATGATTATCCTGATAAGAGTTCGAAAGAAATACTTGAAATGTCAGAAACAATGGCGAAAGGAATTCGTTGGAAAATGGTTGTTTTATGGCTTTCTTTCTTCTTTTGGGCACTTGGTGCAGGTTTTGTTGATTTGCTTATCCCAGGTTTAGGTACAATTCTGCTGCTTCCATATATCTATCAGACGGATGCGCAGCTTTATCAGTGGGCTAAGATAAATCGACTGGATGCAAATGAGGGGTTAGTTTATGGTGAAAGCAATACTATTTGATTTAGATAACACTTTGATTGACAGACAGGGAGCTGCTTATGATATGTACAGCGATATGATCTCTGAAGTATTTCCTAACTGGGATAGAATGTCAATTGAATTTGAAACTGCGGTTCAGCGCTTGATGCTTTGGGATGAATATGGGTCAATTGGCAAAGATCACGTTTTTGGCCGTTTATGCAAGACTTACCATCTTGATGAAGGGTGGGAAAAGAAACTGACAGATCATTGGGTACAGCATTTTGGTGATTATACACGACCTTTTAACGAAAGCAGAGCGACATTGGAAAAATTGAAAGACAAATATCGTTTAGGTTTGTTGACAAATGGTTATCCACACATGCAGCGCAGAAAACTGGAATTAAGCGGACTGGAAGATTTATTTGAAGCTGTCGTTGTTTCGGGTGAGCATGGTATTCATAAGCCGGATCCTGCCATCTTCAAGATTGCCTGTGATAAAATGGGAGTGCGTCCAGAAGAAGTGATTTTTATAGGTGATACGTTCTCAACAGATATCTATGGCGCTGTTTTAAGTGGAATGAAAACGATTTTTCTACATAGCGATATCCTGCATAAGACAAAGTTGGATATGCCTGTGATTCACTCAATTGAAGAATTACCTGACATTTTATAGTTGTCAGGTTTTTTCTTTCTTGTTATGATGCATAGGGTGATGGTGATGAAAGTAATCGTGTTTGATTTGGACAATACCTTGATTGATCGACAAAGAGCATTTACAGAAATGCTGAAAGACAGAATTGAACTGACTCTTCCTGAAGATAAGAAACATTTAAAGGAACAGGCAATTCAAGATATTTTGATGTGGGATGACAATGGCACGGTATCCAGAAGTGTATCCTTTAAGAAATATTGTGATAAATATGAGGTAACCTGCATGACTTCAGAAGAACTTTCAACTTATTGGACAACAATCAGTGGAAGTGTTGTTTACTTGTTTGATGATGTAATTGATGTGATTGCTTATTTAAAAGAGAAATATCGTTTAGCCATTTTGACGAATGGATCTCCGATATCGCAAAGAAGAAAGCTGGAATCAACAGGTATTCTGAATATGTTTGAATTGAGTGTTGTTTCTGGTGAAGTGGGCATTGATAAACCAGATTCTCGAATTTTTGGTGTTATGTGTGAGAAATTGAATGTTAATCCTGAGGATTGTCTTTATATAGGGGATAATTATGCAAATGATATTTTAGGGGCGAGAAATGCAGGATGGAATGCGATTTATTTGAATCGTCTTCATTTAGCTTCTGATGAGACGCAAATGATTGATAGTCTGGAAAAACTCAAAAAAATCTTGTAAGAATCTTAGAAAATAAGATTCTTTTTTTATGTTTTCACTGTTTTTTGCTTATGTGAAAGGTCTGTGAAAAAAGATAGCGCTTTCATGAAACCGGGGTCAAAATACCCCCTAAAAAAGGTCTTAAAAGTGTCAAAAAAGCCTTATTTTAAAGGCAAAAATAACAAAATAAAAAAGTTAAAAAATATTGAAAAAAGTGCTTGCATTCAGTGTTTTGCAGTGCTATACTATCTAAGCATTCGCGTGGAAGTGGGAGGTTGCTGGCACACCAAGAGACGTTGTCACAACGT
>JAZRUQ010000040.1:0-15339 GCA_045652605.1 Erysipelotrichaceae bacterium | reverse complement strand
GTTGGCTCTGGTGTTGGTGTTGGTGTTGGACCTTCTTCCTCAACCAATCCTTTGATTGCTGCATCAAGAGCTTCCTCAGCAGCAGCTACCTGAGAAACAGACAATGATTTTGCCACAACATCTTTTGCCTTTGCAAGCTCTGTTTCCATAGCTGCAAATGATGTTTCTGTGTAATCTTCAGCTTCAAAATCTTCCGCCTGATCAATCAAAGCGTTCAGTTCAGTCAGATCTGCAACATCACCATACACTTCAATTTCAGCAATACCCCATTTATATGAGTAACCCGTTCCTGGAATTGGAATAACTGGCTGATTGAATTTTACATAACGCGCAGTCACTGCATGATCCAATGCAACTGCTGTTTCAGTAAATGCTTCAATATCAACTTCATCCATCACCAGTTCTTTTACTGGTACCCAAGTTGTACCGTCTTCAGAAACTTCAATGTTCAACTGTTTGCCCAATGGCCATGCAGCGATTTCAATACGGTCAAAATCATAAACAGAACCCAAATCAATCTGCAAATAGTTTCCTGCTACAGAATCCAAGGATGTTCTGTTTCCATTCTTTTCAATCTTATTAACAGTTCCATCCGTAACCACTGCAGGATCAAAGAATGGATAAGTTAATTCATTGTTATCTTTATAGCCGCCTTCAATGTCTTTCACATAAACATCTTTGCCTAAAGCCAGATTGTTTCTTGTATCAACATAAACAACCAATCCATCCACAGCTGCTTTCAACGAAGTTGTTGCTGACTGAACATCTTCAACAGTAGCCTCTGCATTTTCATAAACAGATCGTGAAGCACTCAACACAGTCAGATAGCTGTTCCAGCTCTCTTCTGTGTAAAGGACAGAATCATAAGAAGCATCCAGCAGCTGCTTCAGTGCCAATTTGGCAGATTCTACAGAGACACCGCTCTGATCTTCTGAAAGCTCACCATATGCGGCAAGCTCATTGAAATGGAACCCGGCATTTGCAGAGTTAAAAACACCCTCAAACTTAATATGCGTTGCATGAACAGGTTCATCAAAAGTAAAAAGATCCCCTGATGCAGTCGCAAAGTCATTTGTTCTTTTTTCAACAACTTTCTGATAGTCTGTACCATTTGTACTTACATACACATCATAATGATAATAGCGATCATTTGTTGCATGATAGTTGGTTACATTCACAGATTCAATCAGATACTTTCCACCAAGTTCAAAAATCACCCACGGTGAATTTTCCCAATAGCCTGTGTCCCAGTAACTATTCGGATTTCCATCTACTGAATCCTTGGCATTTGCGTTATTGTACGTTGTATACGTCTTTCCGCTCAGCACATTCGTTTCTTCTGCCAACACTGGCACAACACTGCTGAACATGTTGACCATCATCGCAAAAGTCATCAGTAAAGAAAACAATTTCTTACTAAACTTCATGTTTCTTCCTCCCTTTTTCCGCACAAAAAGTAAGCGTTTACATACACAGAAATTTTATCACAGATTCCATCAATTAAAAACCACAAATTACTGTAAAACCCATTTTTAATAAAAAAGGATATCTTTCTGATATCCTTCAATCTTCAATTCCCATTGTACGCAAAGCTTCTCTTAATCTTCCTTTGTGCTGATGCAGAAGATTCTGTGATTGTTCTTTTGAATACCCTGTTTTGATCATGCACATGGCCAAAATTGCATTTCTTTCTGCTTCATCAAAGAAAATTTTGGCCAGATCAAACGAAATGCCTGCTTCATTGGCAATCGCGCGAACAAATCGAATGTATGTCTTTTCCGTTGTTGGGATGGTATTCAAAAGACAGTTTTTGTATGTGCGGCCGCGTCGAACCATGACAGCTGTTGAAATCATATTCAAAACCAGTTTCTGCGCAGTTCCTGATTTCATGCGGGTAGAGCCAAGAATCACTTCCTGACCAACTACGATTTCTACCGGATAATCTGCCAGCTTGGAAATCTGTGCATTGGAAACACAGGAAATGCTTCCTACAACTGCTCCCAGTGATTTTGCATACTCCATTGCATTGATGACATAAGGCGTTCTTCCTGATGCAGCTACACCAATCAGCATATCTTTTGAACAGAAATTTCTTTCCTGCAGATCTTTTGTCCCTTCTTCAGCCTGATCTTCCGCCATTTCCTTGGCACGTTTCATCGCAGGAAGACCACCGCACATGATCCCCTCTACAACTCCTTCATCAATACCATACGTCGGAATCAGTTCAGCAGCATCAATAAATCCCATACGCCCACTGGTTCCAGCGCCAATATAGAACACTCTTCCACCCTGTTCCAGCACATCAATATAAGCATCTGTCAGTGCTGCGATTTCATCCATCTTTTCTTCAATGCGATAAGCCACTGTCTTATCTTCTGCGTTGATGGTCTTTAACACATCTTTGGTTGAATACAAATCAATATCCACAGAATTCATGTTCTGTTTCTCTGTTTCCAGTCTTCTCAAACTTTCCAGCAATTCTTCCGCCATGCTTTCTCCCTCCATCAAGACTTACTTTTTAAACTCTCCATAAGTCTCATATGTTCTTTTTTCATTCTCGATGACAGTCTGTGATGGCACATAATCCTCATCGCCATAAATGTTCATATGAAGACTCTTGACCATATCACTGTAGCTTCTGACAAGATACCCGCCTAAGCTCGGACATCTGGCAATATCATTGTACTTTCCGCTTGGTTCAGTATAGGTCTCAATGTTCATCAAATCAAACGTCATAAGATTCATCATATACTCCTTGATGTCTGCATTGCTTAGATTTGTCGTAATATAAGGCATCATCGCTTTGACAATTTCCATCAGTTCCGTAACACTTTTGTCTTTCAGTTTTGTAATCACTGCACGAATCACATTGTTCTGACGTTCCATACGATTGAAATTGGAATCAATTTCTCTCAGTCTTGCATAACTCAATGCAACTTCTCCATTCATATGATTGACACCAGGCACTGCATTGTGATCAATATGCCCATCCACAAAATAAGTCGCCTCTGCCTTGGTCAAAGAAATATCCACTCCGCCAATCAAATCAATCAACTCAATCACAGAACGGAAATTCAATGTGACATACTGAGTAATATCCAGATCCAGATTATAGTTGATGGTTTTCACTGCCAGTTCAGGCCCTCCAAACCAATACGCCCAGTTGAAATGACCATATTCCTGATGATCACCGGGAATATAGACCACAACATCTCGTTCCAGTGATGTAACCTTGATTTTCTTGTTGTCAAAATCCAGTGAAACAATCTTCATAACATCAGAACGTTCCTCACTGGTGGATTCTATCCCCTTGCTGTTGTCTGCACCAAACAAGGCAATGTTGATCACTTTTCTCTGTTTAACCTGTTCAATCACTTCAGGGGCAATTTCAGCTTCTTCCTGTTTGATTACTTCCTGCTGATCCATCTCATTCAGCATGGAGTCAACGGTCACATTGGTCACCACAGCAGCCGTACCTGCCAACACTGCAACCAGGCAAATCAAAACAATCAGAAAACGTTTCAAAAATTTCATTTTCTCATCCTCTATCCAAAAACACGAAATCCATTGTGTTTCTTATTCTTTATCATCTTGTTTATTATAGCATAATCGGACACATTCCAAAAGAAAAGACCCTGTCATCACAGAGTCATTCATCTTCATCAAGAATACCAAGCTGTTTTAATTTTCCTAAAAAATCATGAACATCCTTTGAAGCTTCCTCATAAGAAACTTCATATTCAGTCAGCAGCTTTTCAATCAATTCAGATTCATTCACACAGACTTCAATCAGATCCCACAGAAAATTCCCTGTTTCATTCAGGACAAACAAACCATTGGAATCATACACGCTTTTCCCTACCGGAACCAGAAGAACATCTCCTGCAATTTCACGTTTCACCAGTTTCTTATTCAGTTTCATGGTGTTCCTCCTTCACTTCACTGCTCATTTTCTGAATCATTTCCTCTGTCTGAGCACAGACATAAACAGGAACCTGATCGGTAGACCCTGTTTCCGCCTGACAGATTGCTGCACAAACACCGCAGACATTGCGCTTTGAACAGGCTATGCATTGTGCTGGCATTCGAATTTCTTTTGTTTTCTGTTTGATGATATCCCATGCCTCAACAAAACTCATTGTGTTTAAATCAGCTTCAGGTGCACTCATTAAGCCGCACGGACGCATCTTGCCATCCCAGCATACCCAGAAACTGGACTTTCCTGCACGACAGCTCATTCCTTCTTCCCATTCTGCCGGGCATTCCTTATCCTCTATCAAGCTCATTTGTTTGTAAGCCATGGCACGTTTCATAAATTCTTCTTTTGTGAATCGAAGCTTATCCCATCGCAAAGCACATTCAATCGATTCTTTTGCGGAAAGACGACTTTGATCTGCATCAACATTTTCATCCACACGCACTGCAGGATACATGTAATTTGCAGCACGCACCGGAACATCCAGCTGAACAGAAAGATCATAGATTTTTTCAAGATCAGCCTGATTGTAAGGAGTCATCGTCAGATTCAAACGAACTTCAACTCCGGCTTTTTTCAGCTGAACAATGGAATGAACCACTTCATCAAACACAGGAAGACCGCACATTCTCTGATACGTGTCTCTGCTTGCACCATAAAGAGAAATATTCATGCGAAATGGAGGATTTTCCAAAAGACGCTGCAATGTTTCATTTTTAATTAATGATGCATTGGAATTAATGGAAATGACCAGTCCCATCTGTTTGCAGGCATCATAGATTTCAAAAAAATCTTTTCTGACAAAAGGTTCCCCTCCAGTCAGAAGCAGAAAAATCATTCCTTGATTTTTAGCTTCTTCCGCAAGCTGAATCCACTGTTTTGCGGAAAGCTCTTTTCCTCTTTTGTTGACTTCATCCTGACTCAAATGCACATAACACATTGGGCAATTGAAATTGCATCGCGCAGTCAATTCAAAATTCCCTGCAATAGGAAGTCCAAGCATTCTGCCTTTGGCATGAAGATACGAAGAAAGCGCAGGTTCAGTCTGATTTCTCATGATCACTTTCCTCCAGTTTCTTTTTTAATACAAATACCGCCTGTTCATCAGGTCGGCATTCAAAATCAATCACAGGAACATTCTGAATAATCTGTGCAACCGAATCCAGAACACAGGAAACATCATGTTCATCCCAAATCTGCAGACTGCAGCCTTCATAAACTCTACGAAATGCAGAAGCACCCGCACATTTTTGAGCCTGATTCTGCGGTCCTTGACGCAAATAGACAATCGCTTTGATTGGAAGTTTGACATTTCTTCGAATGTTCGAGCTTCCGGCAAAAGGAACCCCATAAACAAATGCTTTCTGTCCCTCAACACCCACAGCACAACGATCACCATTGATGATCTGTGCATCCATGACACGCTGCCATAATGATGCCTGTGTTGATTTCCCTGTCTTGGAAGGTGCAGTAAACAAAATAGCTTCATTGTCGACACAAATCACTGAAGCATGAAGCAGAATCTTATGATGCATTGCCAGCAGATGTTCAAGCTCCAAAAGTTCTGCCATCAGATGAGATGGAATTCCATCCACTAGAACACTGCTTTTCACAAAAGCTTTTGTCTGATTTCCATTTCGAATTGTACAGGCATAACAGCTTTTGATATCCTGCATGTGACCATAATAACGCACAAATCCATCCTGATTGATTCGAACGTGTTTTCTTTCATCAAAATAGATTCGTTCCGTTTCGATAAAAGGCAATTCATTCACCAGTTCACATTCAATGCGAACATCACTTGTCTTTGAATCACAGACATATTCTTCCAGTACACCAGAAGATGGCATCTTCCAGTTCTGATCAAACACAGTTTCAATGACGACATCCGCAATACGATACACTCTATTCATTGCAGGTTACCATTGTCAAAACAGAGCTTTCTTTATCAAAATGACCTGCAGGAATCTGTCGAATCTCATCTTGCTTCAGTCCACCTGAAACTTTGATGCGAAATGTAATTCCACCATAATACAAATCATCTGCTGCATACTTGTAATAAACGACAACATCCCCCGAAATATCTCTGTCCGAAATATTTTTTACATTCAAAATGCCATCTTCCCCTGTAATTTCAAACTTATCCTGCATCAGATTCATTGATTCTTCAAAAAAGACCACATGATTGGCTGTATATGAAACAGGCTGTCCATCAATATAAGACTGACGATTTTTCTCAAGCAGGACACACGATTTTCCAGAAGGAAGATTCGAAACTGTAAATTCTCTGACTTCTGCACCATAAACAACTTCCAGTTCTGCATACTGAAGATCTTTTTCAGAAGTATTCTTCACAACCATTCTCATGACATTTGAAACAGCATCATCTGTCCCATCTTCCATAAATAACCCGGAATAGTTTCCTGCATCGGTACTGATCAGTCCTTCACCAAAATCCAGACTTAAACGATCAGGCAGCTGTACAATGGAACCATCTGGAACATAGGAAAAAGAAGACAACAGATTCATCATGGCAATCCCAATCAAAATCATAAGTGCACCAAGCATCATCAGATAGATGTTCGTTCTTGAATTTGTTTTTCTCTTTCTTTTTGCCATGATGCTCCTCTTTTCCATCTGTTTTCTCTACGTTTAAGTCTATCTGCTTTTCTATGTTTTTTCAAGTCCAAAGGAAAAGGCCATACATGCGTATGACCTTAAGAATTAAACATATTGTATGCCTCAATCGGAACATGATAACAGATGCCATCATTTTCACCAGGTGTAGTCGCAACACGATAACCAGATACATTTTCAGAGACTTTTGCACATCCACCCGTGTTATCTGTTACAACAACCACCTTCAGATATTCATCATAGAATCCGCAGCTGTTGTCTGCATAGACTTTCTCCATGCTTTCAGTTGCACAGCTGGCAACTGAAGTACTTAATGTAAAATCTTCGAACAGGATTTCAGGTTTGACATATTTCTTCATATCAGCACCTCCTAAAATCCCAGCAGCTGTTTCAGCCACAACACAAATTCCGCAAAGAAACTTGCTATAAAGCTCAGAATTCTGATAAAGACATTGTCTGATTGAGGGTCAAAGAATTCAAACTGTTCAAAGAAATCTTCTGGCTCAAGTGTTTCAAACACAACTTCTTCACGCTTTTCAGCCACTTCTGGAAGATCTCCTGGATCAACAATCAACTCATCACTTGGATCGACAACATTCACCAGATCTTCTGGTGCTTCTGGACCAATGAGCGCAATATTACCACGTTCATCCACATTTTCTTCTCGCACAGGAAGATAAACACCCTTGATTCCCAATGATCGCAGTGCAGTTTTCACTGTTTCTGCTGTAACACTGAACAATGAATTCACAACTGTTTCCACCATGGAAGTCTCATTTGCATCAGGCAGATAATCCTGTTCAACCGCTTCATTCACTACAGCGTCATCTGTGTAAGTCAACGTGACAGCTGCAACCTCATCAGAATGATTTGACCTCATCATTCTCATCATCTGAGCTTCAGGCCTATAAGTTACTTTGATGTTGGTCACAGAAAGAATACCAGATTCTCCAGCATTCATCACAACCATGACATCCCCAATTTCTGGACTTAAATCTTCCAGATACAGATCACTTGCAGTTGAAATTTCTTTTGCCTCAACTTCTGCTGCGTTTTTGTCATTGGCAGAATACAGCTTATAAGTAACGTTTCCACCCACTGATTTCATTGCCATCTCAACTTTATCGACCACAAATCCATCTTTTTCAAACTGACCCAATGTAAAGGCAATCGCCTGACCTTTTGCCAGATAAACTTCATTGTTTGGACCAAAGTTCTGATAATGAGCCAGTGCTTTTTCATCAATCATTGTCCCATTTCCATGTTCAAGCTGATCAATGCCATCAATAAACATGATTCCATCCACAACTTTCTGATCATTGAGCACACCCGCAAAAGAAGATGCATCAATCAAAAGATTGCGTACTTCAAAATACTCAGGATAAGCTTCACGATCTTCAAGATATGCGTTTAAGATTTCTTCATCCTCTGGCACTGTGCCTGCAGGATCATAAATACGAATTGCATCCAGATAGAAGTCATAGCTTCCATCTTTCTGATGATCAAAATTCGGACTGTAAACCACAGAAATCACTGCACGATACTTTCCATATTCAAGTCCGCTGACTTTCATCACAGGTACCTGATACAGCACATCAGAGCTTGCAGAATCTACAGACCACTTATCATTGGATGCATCATAACTGTATCCATAATACGTATCCACAATGTACGTATTTTCCCTCTCTCCAGATTCTGTGTATACATCCACAACAATTGTACCCGTTGTATTGGAAGTTACAGAGATGATATCAAATCCAGTACCATAGAATTCAAATGAAGCTGTACCATACTGATTTTCATCTGCAGTAAACTGAGCCACGGTATTCAATGAATTCAAAGATGAATCCAAGTATGCATGATCATAGCCATACACTTCATCTGCATCAAAATTCTTCAATGCATCTTCAGCACTGCCAGGTCGATCTTCACTCTGAACTTTATCAAATGATCCAGAATGAATCCATTGATTTTGAATTTCATTTTGAGTCTGTTCAGTACCCTTCATTTCATATGTCTTAAATGACACAAAATGATCTTCATAATAAATTGTCGTCGCAGGGATTACAGTCACACTTCCAGTGAATGTCAAATCATCCAGTCCATCCATGGACATCTGATATTCAAACACTTCACGCTCATGCATATTCATGCCCTTTTCTGGGTCAAGTGCATATCGAATCACATCAGATTTCATTTCCGCATGACCATAAGTCAAATCCAAAGAATTTAAAAGTTCATCTTCGTTTTTCAACCCATTCAGACTCTTTGTGCCATCAAGTCCAACCAGGTCATTTTCAAGCACATGAATCTCTACAGGAAGACCATAGTCAATCACCACTGTATCATTTTGAACATCCGTCACATGAATCCAGAACTCATGAGTTCCTTCAGAAAGTGCAGGATGAGTTTCAATGTCCTGATGCATCTGATGCAAAAGTTCAGAACACTGCCACTGATACATTGTTACAGATGATGTCTTCTTTTCATCTGCATCAAATGTACTGCTCAATGAAACATGTACTGCAGTATCCTCATGATAATCACTCTGTGCATCATCATAAGTCAAGCTTAATTCAGGACGTGTTCCAAAAATCACTGCCTCTTCAGAAAGTGATTCTTTCGTCACACTGTCCACCCACTCGACAGACACTCTATTTTCTGTTTCAAAGAATTCTGTTTCAGGATGCTGTCCCATCGCAATGGTTGCATCTTTAAATGTCACAACAGGAACAAGTACTTTTACCTCTCCTGTGTCGGAAGCACTCTTTCTCATCATAGAAGATCCCACAAGATTTCCAGGATGGAATTCAGTGTTTTCAATTCCAGCATGCTTAGAAGTCATCACGACTGCATACTGATATTCTTTCTGAGTTGTTTTATCAATTTCAGTAAGAAGCGTACAAGAATCATTCTCCCAGCTCAACTCAGCATAATCATCCATCCAGCTTTCAAGCGGGGCAAATGTACCATCATTGAAGACTGTTACTTCCTTGCCGCCAGCTTTGATTGCTGTAAAGACATCTGAAGACTGAATTGTCGGTTCAAGATAATGAATCACACGATCTTCCGCAATCAGTTCAAGTTCCAATGGAAGATTAACTTGAGGTACCGGGAATGGCTTGACTGGAATGTCACTGACCTCTGCCCCATAGATACCTGTAGCCTCTTTGTTGGTCGGAACATTGTTTCCACCCCAGAATCCATCACGTCGTTTGACATTCACTTCAACCACAAGCTTCAGCCCAACCACAGGACTATCCGACGTCGCATCTGCACAATATGAAGAAGCATAATCAAAGCCACTGACTTCAATCACTTCAACTCTTGATGCACCCTCAGGCTTCAATTCAACATGAATCTGATTTCTTTCTGATTCAGACAGTTCTCTAGGCTCCTTGAAACAATCATTGCCCAGATATTCCGCAACTTTCACATGGATGCTGGAAACATCTTCTGCACGCAATGAAACATAATCAGAAAGCACTTCTCTTAAGACTGCTGTTTCATCCAGTTCGACTGTATTGACAGTCACAGACTGCTGAACCTGATTGAAGAATCCTGCCATATCATCAAACGCATCCACACCGCATGTATATTCAGAACTTGTCTTATCGCCAGGCAGAGCCATACTGCGTGCATTTGGATAGTTCGAAGAAGCATATTCCAAATAATTCGTATTTGCATTTTCCCCCAATGTTGAAGTCGAAATACAATACAGTTTGCTTCCATATTCATTTTTCAATGTATAAGCCAAATCAATAATCTGATTATTGATCTCTGTTATATCTTCTGTTCCAGATGTACCAGTATTTTCTTTTACCTTGTTCGGCAGCCCATCTGTAAACAAAATCGTAATGCGATCACGTGTATTGCGTACTGCATCTTCATATTTAAAGACATTGTTCGCAACATCAAGTCCCGCAGAAGGACAAGTCCATGAATAGTTCGTTTCAATATTTTCAATGGACTGAATCAGCTGAGCATATTCTGTTTCATCACTGATATCTTTCAGTGCACCTCGATATGCATCCACTGTTTCCTTATCACCCGTAATATCCAAATACTGATGGAACTCATTTCCATTGTATAGACCAGAACCTTCTGTTTCAGGTCCTGCAAATCCAACAATCGCCACACGATGATCAATACCAGACGCTTTCAATTCATCCACAAAATCAAGTGCAGACTCATACAGTGCGCCATATTGCGTTACATAAAAATCCAAAGCTCTGAATGTTGCATCACTCGAAGAAAATTCCTGAATTTTCCAGATCTGCGAATATGGACGATACGGATATTTATCGCCTTGAGCATTTCCTTCTACATTTACTGTATCAGTAATTATACTTTGCGTAGAGTCAACTCCATACAAAATCCACATGCCGCCTTTGTATTCAGGCAAATACTTCAAGACAAACCAATTGTTGGTGCTAGGACTTTGTGCAATGTAATACCCCAGTTTTGTCCCTTTGTCATACTGAAGATCATTCACTGTCAATTTATGTCTTACATCATTGTAATATTTAAAACTGCCATTTTCACGTTCAATAATACCAGGAGCACCTACAGGCGTATACATCGATGCAGAATGGTCAATCACCAGCGTAATATCTGCTGGTCTAGTTACAGTCACTGTATCAATAATACCCTTCGCATAAGCTTCCAAAGTCAGCTTAAACTCATCTGGCTGATCCGTTGCACTGACTTTTTTATCCACAATCAAACCAGTTTCTTCTGTATTCTTTTCATATACACCAAACCAAACCACTGTACGATCATAATCAATGCCGTTCTCATCACAAGTCAAAGCTAAAATCGGTTCTCCACCATGATTTGTAATGTAGGAAGTTGGCTGAAGTGTATTGTCTTTCGTTATAAACCAGTTTCCAGACGCATTCGAATTCGCAACCACCTGATATGTCGCCGAAGCATCATACAGCTGATAATTCGAATTCAGACTAACCAATGCTGCAAATTTCGAATACACAACAATCACTTCACTTTTACCGTTGATGTCGAATTTTGAATACTCTGGCTGAGTCAATTTCACACTATCCAAAAATGTCGATACTCTTCCATCTGCTGAAAGAGGATTTCCATCTTTGTCTACAAGATAAAATGCATAGCCAACCACTGCATCCGGCCAAGGGAATGCAGGAGGAATCGTTGGTTTTTCACAATTGTGTTCCAGATAGTTGTTGTAGTAAAGAACCGCATCTCCATTGGTGTTGTAAACACCATTTTCACATTCTCCTTCTTTTGACCCTGTTAAGTAGACCTGATATTCCAGCACTGTTTCAGTACGTCCAATTGTACCCACAATCCAGAAGAAAGTCTCAGGGGCAAGCTGATAATCCGCAACATTATCCCCTGTCAAATCAATTCCAACAGTTTCATTCAAATTCGTATTGTAATAGAAGTACTTCCCTTTGATGATGCCAGTCGTTTGATCCCATATGTCTTTATATGTAATCACAGGTGCATTGGTCGATGCATCAATGTTTGATTCATACACCTGATCAGATTTCGCCTTCAAGACAGTTCCATTCTGTTCATATTCAAACACCACTGTCTCAAGCACATTCGCTGATCCCACACGCTGTTTCGTATTCGGATCAACTGTATATTCCAAAATACGAATCTGATTTCCCTGAACAATTTGACCATTAATACCTGTTACATTTTTCTCTGTCAACAGTTCAAATTCAGAGCCGATTTCATCTGTAAAATAAGCTCTTGTCGCCGCAATCTCTGCAGCACCCACAATCGATCTGAACGCTTTGGTCAAATCTTCCTGTGAATAAGCCATGTATGTAAAGTTGTTTCCACTGGAAATTCTCTCCAGGACAGAAATAGAATCAGAATGAGAAATCTGACCTTCTCCACCAATTGAAAGTCCCAACGAATAAATCGGAATATCCAATCCACGATAACCAGAAATATAGTCCTGACCTGCATAGGCATTATCTGATCCATCATCAAACTGATTTCTCACATGACCATAATAAGAATAATATTCATCATGATTATCCGATAAAGCATATTTGTTGATGACAGGATACAGCTGATTTGTATCCCCTTTGATTGCTTCAGCCCACCAGTTCAATCCATCCGGATGATAGAAATAATGATAAGGTGAATATGTACCATATTCCATTCCCGCATCCAATGTCGTAATTTCAGAAATCAAATTCTTTAATCCAGTTTTGAACTTATTCTCTTTTGTATGATTCGCATACAAAAGCTGTGTCACAAGCTGCCAGCTGCATTCAATTTCCATTTCCTGCATCGCTTTAAACAAATCCGTCTGTGAACCGGTATATTCAGGATAATTCTGTTCTACAACCGGATATTTCACACGATCTTTTGAAACAAGATCCAGCATGATCTGATTGTGTTTGGCATTCAATGGATTAAAATTTTCAATTCCATTTTCACGTGCAATCAAATCCTGCAGATGTTCATCCATGACAATGTCATTGTCAACCATTGCATCATAGAATGAAGACCAGTTCTTGTTTGTCACATTCAATTTAAAATATTTTACTCCATCAATCACTTGAATTGTAGCAGCTGCTGATCCACTTCCCGTTGTCAAAACAGTACTGTCAGGATTGATCAAGTCCCCTGTTTTGTACAATTCAAGCAGCTCATTCAACAAAGCATTCACATTCTCAGACGGTGTAAATGAAGCCGTCATGAATTCAGATTCTTCAATTCTTCCGCTGAACCAATCCGCCCATGATTTCGTTACCGTTCTTCCAGAGAAGTAGTTGTACTGCATAGGTGCCCCATCCGACATGAAAATGCAGACAATTTCACGATTTCGATTATGTTCAATGTTGTCCTGCTGAATCGCATAGCCAAGCTGATATGCATATTCAAGTCCAATGTCATAGTTCGTACCAATGGCCGCATTGCCACCCTGACGAAGAGAATTGACCAGAGCATTCACATCAATGGTATCCACATCCTGGAACCCTTCTGCACTCACTGTTCCATCCCCTGTATAAATCAAAGGACGCAGTGTTCCTGTGTAATCAGGATCAGCTTTGTTGTATTTCGTTGTCGCAATGGAAAAAGGCTGTGCACGATGATCATAGACACCATTTGCATCTGTACCATCATATGTCGAATACACAAAATTGCGATGATTGTAGAATTCATAATTGGTGCCATAAGCAGCATCCTTATCTTGATTCCAATTGTTGTTGTGAATTGTATCAAAATAAGGCTGTGTTCGGATTGTCTTGTCAACTACTGCATCTTCAAATTCAAAATGATCCAGATCCCCAAAATCTGAAATCGCAACTCTAAAGTCCTTTCCCTTCATTGAATTCAGCAATTCAGACAAAGAACTCTTCAATGCATAAATACGAGTTTCTGTTTCATCCTCAACTTCATCCGCATCTCTTCCATTTGAATTCACTTTGTAAGACATGGAACCTGACATATCCAGCATGATAATCAAGTCAACGCCTTCTTTGTTTGGAATTCCCTTTGCAGAAAGCTGAATCGTTGCAGTTCCAGTTTCTTTGAAATCCCCTGTTTCATTGCCAACCTTGTTGACCTGCACTGAACCAGGTTCAGGATATTTTGGATAATCAAACACATTTTCCGCCACAACAGTCAATGTAAACTGATCTGTAATCTGTTTTCCTTTGTATGTCAGAATCAAACCTGAATGAACCCCTGCAACACTTGTATCTACAGGCATTCCCTGTGCGTCTTTCAACATCCCCAGATTCACAAGCACATTGTGTCGATTGCCATTTGTATCTACTACATTCATTGTGCAGTCAATGAATGTGCCATCTGCTAAAATCTGATCATATACCGGTGAAGTAAAATCCGCTTTCAAACGCACAACACCTTCATTTCCAGTGTTCAATGAACCGCTTTCCACAAAATATTCCTGAACATGAATCTCAATGCTGCGATCACCAAAAACAGTATCTGTTCCATTGTCATTGCGATATTTCAATGTAACAAAATAATTCCCTGTCTGATCTGCATCATATGCATGACTAAAATCCAGCCAGTAATATCCCACCTGAGGTTCAGTTCCACTGCAAGGAACATTCAAATGCTGTCGATTGCTGAATTCAACTGTCAAATGATCTTTTAAATATGCAACCACATCATCCAAAGAAGTCCCTTTTAATACCTGATAATTCGTTTCCCCACGATAACAGATTTCCTTAGTCGCACTAGTTTCATCATAAGAATAAAGTCTTACTTTCAAAGCTGAAAGATTCTCTGAGATATACTCATCTTTTTCTGATTCAGGAACTTCTACAAATTTCCACTCTCCCGTTTGTGCATCACATGTCAAAAAACGATAAATTTTATCATTTTTGCCATAGTAAAAAATCACAAACGTATCATCTGCGCTTTCATTCTCAAATTTTTCAATGCGAAGATTCTTGCTGGAATTACTCTGTTTCGCAATATTTTCTGTGTTCGCTCTTAAATAGCGCCACTGATAATCAGCCTGGCTCTCTTTGCTTGTCCAATATACTCCATCTTCAATGGAGTCATCCACAATTCCTTTGTACAAAGACATCCCCTTGACTGAAAGATCTCCACCAAAGAAGACTTTATCAGTCTCAAATTCGCCACTCTCCGATTCAATCATCCAAAGCGCATCATTGCGAATGTGATGATCCATATAAATGTTTTCTTCTCCTGGATCCCCTGCATAGTACACTCCATCCAAATTG